>NZ_CP093327.1:0-161452 GCF_022637435.1 Arthrobacter sulfonylureivorans | reverse complement strand
GCTGGAAATGCTCGACCCCACGACCCTGACCATCGACGTCAACGTCCGCAAGGACGCCGCGCTCACCCCCGCCTTCGTGGCCAGCATCAAGGAACACGGCGTACTCGAGCCCGTGATCGCACACCGCAAGGACGACGGCACGGTGCACGTCCTGATGGGACAGCGCCGCACCCGCGCCGCCGTCGAGGCCGGACGACCCGAGATCCCGGTCATGGTCACTGAAAGCCCCGAGGAAGCAGAACGCATCGTCACCCAGGTGGTCGAGAACATCCAACGCTCCGCGCTGACCGAGGCCGACGAGGCCGAGGCCTACCACCAGCTCTCCCTGATCGGGGTGTCAGCGGCGCAGATCGCCAAGAAAACCGGGCGGACCAAGATCACCGTCGAGGACGCGCTGAAAGCGAAGTCCACCACCGCCGGGGACGCCGCCCTGGGCCGGGGATGCACCATCGAAGAAGCCCTGATTCTGGCCGAATTTGAAGACGACCCCGACGCGACCGAGGAACTGGAATCAGTCCTCGCCGACGAACCCGACATGCTGCTGCACGTCACCCAGCGCCTGCGGGACAAGCGGGACATCGCCGCCGCCCGTGCCGCGCTGATCGCCGAACTCGAAGGCCAGGGCAAGTCCATCGTGGAGGACGCGGGCCACTACGCCGACGAAGACGCCCTGTACGTCTCGGCCGCGAACCGGGCCGACGGTGAACCCGCCACCGAGGACGACGCCAACGCCTACATCATCCAGCGCGACTGGCAAGGCAACCACTCCGCCAAACCAGTCATCAACGGATGGAAGGAACTCGGCTTCACCCCCCGCCACGAACGCTACGACGGCGGCCGCCAGGCACAGTCCGGCCCCATGACCGAGGAACAGAAAGCCGAACGCAAGACCCTGATCGCCAATAACAAGGCGATGGAATCCGCCGGTTTCGTCCGCCGGGAGTTCGTGAAAAACCTTCTGGCACGCAAGCAGGCACCCAAGGGCTGGCAGTACTTCACCGTCCACGCCATCACCCACCACCCCGAGACCGCCAGCGGCTATCAAGGAGAAGTTGCCGCAGACATGATCGGAGCCAAAACCGACGACAAGAACGGACGCTGGGGCTGGAACCCCCTCCGCGAGCACGTCGCCAACACCACCACCCGGCCCGAGTTCTCCCTGATCGCACTGATCTGCGCAGGATACGAAAAGACCATCGCCAAGGACTCATGGCGCTCACCCCACCAAAGCCACCGCGACTACCTCAACCAGCTGGTCACCTGGGGCTACACCGCCTCAGAGACCGAACAGATCATCATCGACAGCGGCAAAGAAACGACCACCGACGCCGCCTAAAACAGCCCCTTGCCGGGCGGCGACAAAACCGCCCGGCAAGGCACCAATCACTTGCGGAGGGCCAGGAACCACCCAAAAGTGGGGCGGTCCGCCGCCAGGCCAAGACGCAATAGCCACTCACCAGCGGCGGACCGCCGCTCAACGCGACACAACCTCAAGAACCAATCCGCCGCGGAACCAGGAACAAGGAGGATCCCGAGCCCATGGCAGCATCACCAACAAGTCAGCTACGCTGAACGCAGATTTCCTTTGCAGAGGGAAACCAGAAGGGGCCGGCAATTTTTCCGGCCCCTTCTTTGTGCCCTCTTGGCGGCAGACATTTACGTTTGCCGTTCGAGCCTTCGTCGAACACGGCGGATGACTGCTCCCCGCATCTCACGGTCCAGGCCTGGGAGTAGTACCCGGTCACGGAATTAAAGAGGAGCTAACACTGCTGGCGCCCATCTATGGGGACTCCGTCCTTGCTCTTCGTTACAGCTGTCTAGAGGTTGCATTCGGGCAAGGAAGAGTAGACCGCGCCGCAAGGTGAACGCGCGTTGGACCTGGCCGCCGGCGGCGGCCTTCCTCGCTTGTGCTCCTCCGGCTGCCGGCAACTTACCGCTAGTGGCGGCGGACGAGCGCTCGAATGGTGATCGCCACGCCCGCGAGGCACCACACCGCCAGCACCAGGAGGTCACGTCCGCTCGCCTCGAACGTCTCCGAGGCGAGCCCAGCACGCAGGAGGTCAGCGCCGGGGCGCAGCGGCAGGAAATCGTGCACCGTCTGGAACCAGCCCGGGAGCTGGCCGGGGGCGAAGGTGATGGGTGAGAACAGCATCACGAAGAACACCAGCACCTGGGTGATCAGCTGCGCGAGCATCGGAGGCACGCTCACGGCGATCGCGTAGCCGACTGCGGTGGCCATCACGGTGACGAGCAGCGCCGCCGCGATGATCAGGGGCCAGTTGAAGCTGAACGCGAGGTCGTACCTGAGCCATCCGGTGAGCACTGCGACCGCAACGCTCGGCAGGGCGATGATCACCCACACGGTCAGGTCAGCCGCGAAGAGCAGCGGGCGGGCAAGAGGCAGGGTGCGCATGTAGTTGAAGGTGCCGTCGGTGCGCGCGCGGGCGACGCCCTGCGGGACGATCACCAGGCCGATGGTGAGCAGAAGGACGGTGGGCGCACCCGTCGAGAGGAACATCGCCGTTGGCGAGTCGATGCCCGGGATGAGAAAACCGAAGCCGACGATGATCCCAGCGGCCAGTATCGCCTGGATGACGATGATCAGCGGCAGCATGCTGCCGATCTGGGCGAACTGCCAGCGCAGCAGCGTCCGGTAGCCAGTCCATAGGCCCACCTGGATTCTCGCGGGGCGGATACCCCTCTGCGTTTCGGCGGACTCGGCGACGGCGGACAGCTCAGACATCGGAGACCTCCTGCGATTCTGTGTTTGTGACGTGTGCGGTGAGGGCCAGGTAGGCGTCTTCGAGTGTTGTCGGCCCCAACGCGTAGCCGTCGAGGCGCCCCTGGTCGCGCAGCGCCGTGGCCCAGGTGACCGCCTGAGCGGCCTGTGTCGCGGGCACGGTCAACAGCACCCGCCGGCCGGTGCGCACCAGCTGCAGCGCGGTGACGGGCAGGTCGGCCGGTTCGGCGGTCGGGTCTGCTGCCCCTGGTGGGAGTTGCAGTTCGAGGCGCAGGTCGTTGTCGCCCGTGCCCCGCAGCTGGGCGGGTGAACCGGAGGCGACCACCTTGCCGCGGTCCAGGATGACGAGGTCGTCGACGATCCGTTCGGCTTCGGCGACGTTGTGGGTGACAAGCAGAACGCCAGCCCCCTCGTCGCCCCTCCGGCGAACAGCGGCCCAGAGAAGGCGTCGGCGAGAGGCGTCGATGTCGTTCGTCGGTTCGTCCAGCACGAGCAGGGGAGTGGGTGCCGCGACCGTCATCGCGAAGGCCGTCAGGCGCCGGATGCCTCCGGACAGTCCGCGCCCCTCCGGCAGGGCGCGCTGGTCGAGCCACTGAGCGATGTCCAGCTCTTCGGCCAGCTGCGTCGCCGCTGCCCGGGCGTCCCGGCCGGACAGCCCCCGGATCCGGCCGGCGATCTCGATCGCGATTCGAGGCGTGAGCCCATCGATAGGTGCCTGCGCCTGCGGCTGCATCGCGACTCGGCGCCGAGCGGCGCCCGGGTCGGCGATCGCATCCGTTCCGTCGACGCGGATGGTGCCGCTGTCGGGCCGAAGCAAACCGACGATCTGTGAGACAAGCGTGGTCTTGCCCGCGCCGTTGTGCCCGAGCAGCCCGACGACTTCACCGGGGCGGACACGCAGCGAGACGTCATCGTTCGCCACGGTTGCGCCGAAACGGCGCCTAAGGCCTGCAATATGCAGGACGTCCTGATCCATGAAACCCTCTCCCGAAATACTAGCGGTATCCAAATACCGAAAGTATTCGGAAACCCACGGTATGTCAATGGCGGTATGATCGGTTTTATGGCTGAAGTCCCTTCTCCGCTCTCGCGGCAAGAGAGCCAGCAGCAGACGCGGCAGGCGCTGGTCGCCGCGGCGCGCGCGGTGTTCGCCAGGGACGGCTACCACGGTGCGAATCTCGAGTTGATCGCGCGCGAGGCAGGTTTTTCGAAGGGAGCCGTCTACTCAAACTTCGACGGCAAGGCTGCGCTCTTCCTTGCGGTGATGGACGCGAACCTTGAGGCGGCACTCGCCGACGGCAGCTGGGACGTGTTCGAGCAGCCGGAGAGCCCGGAGGCCGGGCGGTATGGGAGCGACGAGATCGTCGAGGCGATCAAAGGATTCGCTCTAGCCACCCTCGAATTCATCGCAACCGCCGCGCGCGAGGATGCACTGGCTGTCGAGCTGGCCAAGCGGATGCAGGCGCTGACCCTTGCCTACGAGGCCGTTGCCGAGGAGTCGCGGGCCGAGGATGAGGAGCTCACCCCGAAGGAAGCGGGTGCCCTGCTGACGGCGCTGGACCAGGGCGCGGCGCTGCTCACCCTGAGCGGCAGCGCGACAGTCGACCAGCGCGTTCTCCGCGTCGGCATGCAGCGTCTGCTCGACCCGAGCAGAGAAGGTTCGCCCGCGAATGGCGACCCTGCCGGCGAGCCAGCGTTGCATGACGAGGTGATTCGCCGACGGTTGGCAAATGGCCTGAGAGATGAGGTTTCGCCGTCGATGAGCGACTGACTGCAGCGCGTTAAGCGGCAGTCGGGGCGGCCGCCAGATGGAAGGTCTGCGCGAATCGGCCGAGCAGGGAACGCGTCGCCGAAGAGAACCTGCACGACTTCCGGCTCGAGCGCATCCGCGGTGACACCTCGACGGGAATCAGCTTGCGCAGGGCCGGCCCGGACGCGGACGTTAGATGCGCGGTGCCGCGCGGAGGCTGTCCGAGACACAGCATCGGCAGGCTCGCGCTGTCAACGTGCAAGCGGAGCGCGAAGTCGACGATTCCGAGCGCCCGGCCCTGGACCTCCACCACCCGGAACTCATCCAGAAACAGACGCCTAAGGACCCCGCGGCAGCGGAACAGAGCTCTATTCCCGGCTCGCGATGAAAAGTGTTGGTGGACCCTGTCTCTCCGCCGGAGGGTGCCCTGAGGGTGTTAGAGCTGGTGCAGAGGAGTTTAAGGCGCCCAACCCGATTCGCCGGGCTTCTGTAGTCATGCGCCGTTATCAGCGTGACCAAGCGGCGATAAAATGATCGGGTGGACAAATCCATATCTGCACGTCCTCCGCTAACTCCTGAACTTTCCGGCGCAGAATTTCTTCGTTGGTACTGGCTTAAGGAAGAACTGGCTGACTTTGCACGGGTACTAGGAAAACGGGCCAGTGGAAGCAAGGAGCTTTTGACCCAGCGAATAGCCGCTGCTTTGGACGGGCAGGTATTCGAAGAACCGAAGGCACCAAAACGGGCGACGGGCAATCAACTTACGGGACCGTTATCGCTATCCACGCCGATTCCAGCAGGTCAACGGTGTAGCCAGATATTGCGCAAATCGTTCACCGAACAGGTTGGCCCTACTTTCCACTTCGACGCCGAGATGCGCGCGTTCTTCGCCAGGACCGATGGAACGCAAACGATGGAGCAAGCCCTCGATCACTGGCATGAGTCGCGAGACCAAGCCAAACGCGAGATCGATCCACAATTCGAATACAACCGATTCACGAGAGCATGGCACGAGTCGAACCCTCATGGGACAAAAAGGAGCTACGGGCTGCTTGGGAGGAGTACCGTAACCGCCCGATTGATCAACGTGGGCGCATCTGAGAGCTGGACTATTCGGTTATAGAACATCTCGGATCGAATCGGTCACGTGCGGAGGCCGGTTGCGGTACACAAAGGTCAGGGGCCAGAACCCAGGCCACCCGGACACCCGAGACCAGCAACTCACGTCTTGAACATATGCGCTGATATCGGCGTTTGGGATAAACAGCGCCCCTTCCTGCAGACGAGCTGCAGGATGACTAGCTCAACTCGCAGCGACCCGTGCGCGGCGAGACGCCCTCGACCCGATGTAATGTTGCTGATACAACCATTGGCGACATGAAACTGGGTAGGCATGACAGTACCAACAGCGACTTCTGCAAGCTCGAGAACGACGGCGCGGATCGTCTGGGAGACTGCCGACAAGTTTCTTCGCGACGTGGTCGAGGAAGAGGATTACGGCGACTACATTCTGCCGTTCACAGTTCTGCGGCGCTTGGAGTGCATGCTGGCCGACTCTAAAAGCGATGTGGTTGAGTTCGTGCAGTCGCTTGGCGAGTTGCCGCCTCACCTCATCGATATCGCGGTCAAGGACAGGTTCGGCCTGAGCTTTTTCAATGTCTCCCCATTGGACCTGGCGACTATCGCGTCGGTCGATGACAACGTCGAGAAGTCGTTGCAGAGCTATATCGCAGGGTTCTCGAACAACATCTCGGACATCTGGGTCGCATTCGATTTCGCTAGGCGGGCTAAGGTCCTGGCCGAAGCCAACCGCCTACACGCCGTGATTAAGCACTTCTCGACGCTCGACCTGTCCCCGTCCGAGCTCGCCAACACGGCGATGGGCGACGTCTTCGAGGATGTGATGTACCGAGCTTTTAACAAAAAAGGGAAGGCCGCGGGTGCGTTCTACACGCCGCGCGACGCAATCAAGCTCATGGTTGACGTCCTGATTACCAAGGACGACGACACCCTCGCCGGCGAGAGCGCGCTGCGCTCGATCTACGACCCAACAGCAGGTTCCGGAGGTATGCTGCTCGTCGCCCAGCACGCACTTCAGCGGATGAACGAGAAGATCGACGTAACGCTTTACGGCCAGGAGTTGATGCCCTCGGCATTCGGCCTCGGCAAGGCCGATCTGCTCATCCAGGGAGGCCGACCGGATGCGATCAAGCAGGGCAACACTCTCGTCCAGGACCTCTACGAGGGCCAGACATTCGACTATGTGCTATCCAATCCGCCGTTCGGCAAGGACTGGTCAGCTGACCAGAAGGCCGTCCGAGAACAGGCAAAGGTGCCCGGATCGAGGTTCAGCCACGGACTGCCGAGCACCAGCGACGGCCAGATGCTGTTCCTCGCGCACTGTGCCCACAAGCTCAGCCCTGCAGAGAAAAACGGCCAAGGGGGCCGAGCTGCGGTTGTCTCCAATGCCTCGCCGCTATCTAGCAGTGACAAGGGCCCGAACGCCATCCGCCAATGGCTGCTCGAAGAGGACCTGATCGATGCGATCGTTGCACTGCCGGCAGACATGTTCTACGGCACCGGAATCGCGACCTACGTCTGGATCCTCGACACGAATAAGGATCTCGAACGGAAGGGAAAGATCCAGCTGATCGACGGTTCTGGCCAATGGGAGTCGCTACGCAAGCCCATGGGCGACAAACGCCGCGAGATGAGCAAGGACAATCGGAGTGTCGTGCTCGAGGCATATAAGGCGTTCGAGGACGCCGATCCGACGGTCTCGCGCGTGATGACGCCCGAAGATTTCATGTTCCGCGACGTACCGGTATACAAGCAGGCGCGATTCGTGACCCGCTTCAGCGAGAAGGCCGTCGACGAGCTCCGCAGTCGGCGTGACTTCACCGATGCCCACGTCGAGGTGCTGCGTTCTCTGGACGGCACACATTGGAGCGAGCTGCCAAAGACGTTTCCGCAAGCGGCCATTGCCGCGGGGCTGAAGGCTCCTCTCGGGCTCGTCGACGCGGTCATGAAGGCCATGGCGGTGGCCGATGACTCTGCGCCGGTGGCCGTAAACCGAAAGGGCAACCCCATCATCGCTGACGGCTGGAAGATCACCGAGCGCGTGCCGCTGAGCGAGGATATTGCCGAACATATGGAGCGAGAAGTGCTGCCGTTCGCTCCGGACGCTCAATGGGATGAAAGCAAAGCCAAATACGGCAACGAGATTCCGTTCACACGGATCTTCTATGTGCCCAAGGAGCCGCGCCCACTGGCAGAGATTGACGCGGACGTGCAGATGATCATGGGCGAGCTTGCTGAGATGTTCAAGGTGGTAAGCGAAGAGTGATTAGTCGCGTAGTGCATAAGTCTGCACTTGAGACCACGTTGTTCCCCATGGCTCGCATCGGCTCAGTAGTTGTTGAACGCAGCGAGAAAGTTAGTGCCAGCAGTTTTCCCGCGTTGTCTGTCGGAAAACGCGGGGTTACTCCACAGCTTGAAGGAGTTGCAAAGACTCAAACCGACGGCGACCGTAAGCTCGTGCGGACCGGTGATTTGGTGATCAATTCTCGCTCTGACCGCCGTGGGGCTTCTGGAATGGCGCGCCAAGATGGAAGTGTCTCACTTGTTTACTCTGTCATGACGCCGAAACCTGGAGTTCTGCTTGCTGAGTACGGGCACCACCTCCTGCGCAGTACTGCATTCCAAGAAGAGTTCTTCCGTTGGGGTACAGGGATCGTCGACGATCTATGGTCAACAAATTTCACGCGGATGTCTCGTATACGCATTCCTCTGCCACCGGAAGCAATACAGCGCTCAATCGCAGATCACCTTGACCAGATCGACGCCATGATCGGCAAGCTCGATGATCTCACCGAGCAGTTGGGGGCGCACCATAGGACGAATCTCGTAACCCTGGGTCGCCAGCTCGTCGCACCTGGCAAGCGAACGCGAGTCGGCTTGTTATTGATGAAGCAGTCCCGTGGTACTCGCCCGGGCGATGGAGTTGTTACCGCGTTCCGCGACGGACAGGTGACGCTTCGTTCTCGTCGTCGTGAAGAGGGGTTCACCATGTCAATCAGTGAAACCGGGTACCAAGGAGTCGAACCGGGGGACTTCGTTTTTCACGGACTCGATGGTTTTTCGGGAGCTGTGGGGGTCTCGGAAGACAGGGGGAAAGTCAGTCCTGTGTACCACGTATGCAGTGCGACCCCCTTGGCGTCCGAGAGGTTCATGGCATGGGCACTTCGAGCGTTGGCTGCTAACGGATTCCTTGAGGCCTACGCGTCCTCCGTTCGTCAACGGTCAGTGGACTTCCGAAACTGGACGACCTTTGCCGGGCTGCCGATCACGTACATTCCACTCGACGAACAGCAGCGCATCGCTGACCACCTTGACGAGGTCTCCGGCAGGCTCAACGGCATGCTGGCGAATGTTGCTAAGTTGAAAGATCTTCTCATTGAGCGGAGTTCCGCGTACATCACCGACGTGTTGGCAGGACGGAAGGTGGTTGCATGAGTCACGCACAGCTGATGGAACTGGAATTCGAAGAGAACCTCTGCGCTGACCTGTCCGAGCGTGGCTGGCTATACGAAGACAACGGCAAGCCGACAGGTTGGGACATCGGTCTAGCGATGGTCCCCACCGACGTGCTGCACTGGCTCAGCACACAGTACCCCGACGAGTACGAGAAGGCGGTTCCCGACGACCTGGTTAACGGCCAGAAGGACGACGCCGAGCGCAAGCTGCTCCAGCACATCACCAAGGAGCTGGCCAAAGCGACGAAGATGGATCCCACCACCGGCCATCCGGTTGGCGGGCTGCTCGGCGTGCTGCGCAAGGGCTTCACCTACGCCCAAGTGGGGCGTCCTGCCGCGAAATTCGGGCCCATGATGGAGTTCCCGCCCGCGAATCCCAACCTTACCGAGGTGGTCGAGGCCTCTGATGCCGTATGCCTGCGCATCCTCCGCCAGGTGCGTTTCGACACTGCGACGAACGAGTCAATCGACGTCGTGCTCACGGCCAACGGCATCCCCGTGGTGACAATGGAGCTGAAGACCGACAACACGCAGTCGGTCAACCACGCCATCCGCCAGTACAAGCAGGACCGCAAGCCCGGTAAAACCCGCGCGCTGTTGGCCCCCGGCCGTGCGCTTGTTCACTTCGCGGTGTCCAACGACCTCGTTTACATGACCACGAAGCTCCAGGGGGAGGACACCGTCTTTCTGCCGTTCAACCAGGGCAACGAAGGGCACGAGGGTAACCCGCCCTCGGACGGTTCATCCACGAATTACCTATGGCGTGACATTCTGCCCCGTCCGACCTTCATGCGTATCCTCAAGGACTTCGCACTTTGGGAGCCGAGCAAAACGGGTAAGAAGAACGAAGGGCGGCTTATCTTCCCCCGCTTCCACCAGCTGCGCGCGGTCGAGCGGGTCGTTGGCGACGTCGAAGCCAATGGCCCTGGGGGTCGTTACCTTATCTGGCATTCCGCTGGCTCCGGCAAAACCAAGACCATCGCGTGGTTGAGCCACCGCTTGATCCGACACATGAGCTCCGGCTCCAAGTCGACCTTCGACTCAGTCATCGTCGTCACCGACCGCACAGTGCTGGACGAGAACATCCGCGATGACATGAACCTGGTCCAGTCCAGCAAGGGGTTAGTGTTCACAGTCGGCGAAAAGTCCGGAGCGAAGTCGCCGCAGCTGAAGAAGGCACTGCTGGAGGGCGACCATATCATCACCTGCACATTGCAGACCTTCCCCGAGGTGATGAAGTTGATCGAGGACACCAGCGAGCTCCGCGGCAGGCATTGGGCTGTCATCGCGGACGAGGCGCACTCTTCACAGTCCGGCTCAACGGCGCGCGACCTGAAGGAGCTGCTGGCCGACGTGGACCTTGGCGACGATGAGAACATCAGCGCCGACGACCTGTTGCAGGCGAAAGACTCGGCTATTGCTGCTTCCAGCAACATCACTTTCATCGCGCTGACGGCTACTCCGAAGGGCAAAACACTGCGGCTATTCGGGACTGAGCGCGACGGCCGCTGGGAAGCCTTCGATACGTACACTATGGCCCAGGCCATCGAGGAAGGCTTCATCCTCGATGTGCTGTCCAACTACTCGACCTACGACATGTTCCTCCGGGTCAAGAAGGAGCTGGAGGCCGAGACCGAGATCCAGGTTAATACCGGCGAAGCGGTGACCAACATCGTTCGCTTCGCGAGGCTGCACCCCACTGCGATCGCCCAGAAGGTTAGGGTAGTAGTCGAGCACTTCCGCCGCAATGTCGCACACATGCTCGGTGGCACAGCCAAAGCCATGGTAGTCACCAGCTCCCGCATCGAGGCTTATCACTGGTCCACAAAGATGAATGAGTACATCGCATCTCAGGGCTATAGCGATCTGCGCACCCTCGTCGCTTTCTCGGGCACCCTCACACCCGAAGGGACTGATGGGGTAACTGAGGCGGGATTGAATCAGCGCAGCGACACTGCCAAGGCGTTCCGAGAAGAAGACGAATACCGAGTGCTCATTGTCGCCAACAAGTTCCAGACCGGCTTCGACGAGCCGCGCCTGATGGCGATGTATGTCGACAAGAAGCTTTCCGGCGTTGCCACTGTCCAGACGCTCTCGCGGCTCAATCGGACCTATCCCGGCAAGCCCGCGCCAATGGTGGTGGACTTCCGGAATTCCCCAAAGAGCGTCCAGGAAGACTTCAAAATGTACTACTCGGATGCACACGTGGACGGAGACATCGACCCCAACGCGCTCTACACCATCGCCGACCGGCTGGACACTGCCGGCATCTACACTATGGACGAGATGGGCGCGGTCGCCCAGGCATATCTGGAGGACGAAGGCGGCGAAGCGCTGGCGAAGTCGCTCGGGCCTATCAAGAACCGCTGGAACGGGCAGTGGCAGCAGGCCAGGCTTAAGAAGGACAAGCCTCAGCGGGAGGCACTTGAGAGCTTCCGGGCTGACGTGATCGGCTACCGGAACGCCTGGCAGTTCCTTAGCCAGATCGTCGACTACCAGGATCTGGATCTCCACCGCCGTGCCATCCTGACCACGCTGCTGGCGCGTAACCTGCATGTTGACGGCACCCAGCATGACGACAGCTACCTGGAGGGCGTGCAGCTCTCCGGAGTGAAGTTCATGCCCTCGGCAATCAGCGAGGACCACTCGTTGACCGAGGGCGGCGACGGAGTGATCAAGCTGCCCGTGTACGAGGGCGAGCACAAGCCCGGCGGCGCTCCGGCCCGAGGCCCTCTCGACGAAGCGATTGAGCGCGTGAATGAGATGTTCCAGGCCAAGGGAGTCGATGTCGGCCCAACGAGCGTCGCTGGATTCATCACCACCTACTGGGGCTTCCTGGATGCCAATGCAGAAGCAGTCGCGATGGCCAAACACAACAGCCTGACACAACTCAAGGCATCAGAGAGTTTCGGAGGCGCTGTCGGGCTGGCGGTGCTCAAGGCCTGCCAAGAGTCGCAGGAAATCCAGTCGTACATGACCGACCCGGGGTTCCTAGCAGAGATCACGAAGATCAGCGCCGACGCACTGCATGCCCAGTACCACTCGAAGCCGGCATCCGAAGATGCTTTGGAGCCATGAGAGCAATGAACGAGAAGTCGCACACACCTGCAAGCTTCGCTGATACTATCCGGGAGGCTCGACACCAGCACGGTTGGTCGCAGGAAACGCTCGCCGAACAAGCCGGGGTCTCCCGGCCGACCATCGCCCGTGTGGAGGCGGGGAACGATATCTCGACGGCGACTCTTGCCAAGATCGCGGAGGCGCTCGGGCTCACGTTCAAGATGGAATCAATTTAGCATTTTCAGGCAGAGGTCCGGTCAGCCGGCTGCCATGCGATCTCTCGCCGGGCTGCTTCCCCAAGCATCCTCGACACCGCGGCGTATCCATCGTCGAGTTCCACTAACTTCGCCAAAGCATGGTCCTCGAGGCGGTCTCCGACTAGTCCCTCCAGATCCTTTGGCGACGTCGAGAGGCGTGCCGACAGTCCGATGAATCCGTCGACGGCATCACGGACGCCAGAATCGAGGATCCTGCTCGCCAGACTACGGACCTTGATCAGGTTGGCAAACGTGTCGTCACTCAGGGCGTTGGGTAGTTGGGTGTACTTCCCCTGTCGGGCCTGCATGTGATCAAAGTGCATTGCCTGACCGGTGTAACGCGCCATCGCCTGTACAGCGTCCTGTAGTGCGAGCAGCGTCTCACGCTGGAGCGCATGCCTGTCGTCATCAAGTTGAGCTTCGCGCTCTGAAACTCGCAGTCGTAGTTCACGTTGCATGGTGCGCTCATCTCGGCGACGCTCATTCAGCCCTGCCAACAGATAGCCGCCCACAGACGCGAGCAGGGTCGCGCCAGCGACGACAATTTGGTTCACGAGCGATGGGTCCATGCCCCTCCACTTCCGGTAGCCCCACTATCCTGTCAGCAGTCCAGCATAGGCGCCGCGCTCAGGCCTAGTTGCCAGCCAATAATAGTTCCCGCTCTCGAGCGCCGCCCCGGACGGAGAGGATCCCGTCCTTTCCTGAACGAGGATGCCGCTTGAGTTCCCTACCCGTGGCTATTGAAGTCCACATAGAGGTAAGCGGTTCATATTAATCGCAGAAAAGGACCGTTTGTCGGGACGGGTCGGCGGTTGGCCAGTGCGCTGCAAAATTAAGGTCATTATCGTTGCGAGACATAGTATTTTCCTCGGCTAGGGAGTGGTTTATAGATGTCGCGACGGAGGGCCGGCATGCGGGCGCGAGATCCACTGGCGCTGAGCGTCGAGCAGGAGTGCGGTGCGGTAGGTTGATCGCATGAGCGAGGAGATCCTGGGCAGAACCATCATGTTCGTTGTCATGGTGGGCTCAGGTATCCTGCTTCTCCGGATGGCCCACGCCGCAGCCAGTGGCCGCCTTACGCGAAATCCAAACGCGGGCATCCGCACTCCAGCCACGATGGTGAACGATCGGGCGTGGCTCACTGCACACCAAGCGGCGAAGCGACCGACGCAGTTTGCCGGTTGGTGTGCGATCGCCAGTGCGATGCCCTCTGCGCTTCCCGCCCCCTTGCCCTTCGCGATCGCCTCGATCCTTTTCGGAGCCGCCGCACTTCTTGTGTTCGTACTCTACGGCGCGGCCGTGGGGAGTCGTGCGGCACGTAGCCTTCCCTCCGAAGACTGACCCGCTATACCCGGTAATCGCTCCCTCAACGGACGGTCGGAGGTGACAAATAGCGCCGCGAGAAAGCGGCCATTCAGCGCTGCCATTCAGAGGCTTGCTTTGATCCGACTTCCAAAGACTCGTCCTGTCTTATCAATTCGTCTCACGCAGGCAATTCTCGATCAGGCCCAACGAGGCCTTTAACGGGACAGGATCAGAGTGTTGCTGTGCCGGCAATCTCTTGGAGGGCCCGTACATGGGCGTCGAATGTGCGCCTTCCGGTCGGGGAGAGTGAGAGCCACATGATCCGGCGCGCGTCTCCACGGTCCGCGGACGCTGCCTTGTGGGAGACAACGTAGCCGGAGGAGACCAGCGTCTTCACATGCTTGGACAGGGTGGCGTCCGAGACATCCAGTGCAGTCCTTAGAACCGCAAAATCGAGCCGGTCGACGGGGCGGAGAAGTCCACAGATGCGTAGACGCAGCGGCGCATGAATGACCTCGTCGAAGCGCGACTCATGCACGGCGGAGCTTCTCAACTGCAGAACGGTAGGCCACCCCGGCCAGCCAAGTCGTTAGGACGAAGGCCGCGACGCTGGTGAGCGCGACGGCCCAGTGCAGGCCGAAAGAAACCAGGCCGAGGGAGATACTGTACAGCGCGAGACAGGCGACGATGATCCCGGCCAGGGCCAGTCCCGCGCGTGGTCCCATGCTCCGGAATCGGATGCCAGTGTCTCGTTGGATCAGATAGACGACCACGAGAGCTACGGCCAGGGCCAGCCAACCCATCGTCGGTGGTTCGTAGTTCTCCCCGGGCGACGTCGTTGCAGCCGCGCCGACCCACCATGCGGCCACACCGCCAAAGCCTGCCAGGAGCGACCGGGGTGCCCGGATGCTCCCCGCGAGCCGGTCACGGTCTGCCGACAGTTCGTTCAGTGCTTCCCTGGCCGCGTCTCGAGACGGCTGCTGTAAATGACTTTCCATGACGGCAAGACTATAAGTAACTTTCCAGTTCGGCAAGTGATTGGTTGAATCCGGCATCCGGCCTTGACTAGACCAAGGCCGGCAGCCGCGTCACGGCCGTCCAAGGTGGCGACTTGCGCCGTGATCGCCCACATGGAGCAGCAGAACCCGCCGGCACGATTGAGGAAAAGGAGAGGGAACACCCCCGCGGTTGGGTGGGATTGCGGGCTGTTCCTTTCGGTGGGCTTACGCCGCCGCACCGGCAGTTGGGGGAACGCCGGGGCGCTGCTTGGAGCGGGCACCGAAATCAGTCTGCCAGGGGAGTGCCGGTTAAACGAGCCATGCCCTCGTGCGGTCACTTCCAGGTGGTGAGGGTTTCGACCAGCGGCGTGGTGGGGCGGCCGGCTACGCGCCATCAAGTTTCGCTGGAACCACTACATCTAGTGATTCCGACACTAGGACGACACGCCCGAGAATCAGCGACACGGAACAATTTGACATTGTGGACTTACAATCCACAGCCTGTGGACGATGTGTCCGCAACCGCGAGAAATCAACGGTTTAACCCCACCATGCGGTGCTCTACTACCTGTGGACAGAGGCTCAGAGAGTTACACCTTTGTAATACGGCTCTCTGTGTCACGGTTTGTGTCGCCCCTGCACAGTAGTATTGAAACGCCAAGCAGCCCCCCAGCTAGCAACGTGCTAGCGGGGAGCTGAGGGGCATCGTCCGAAGACGGCATATCTAATTGGCGTTAGTTTGCAGTCTACAGACAGCGGGCATCCGACGTTAAATGCTTCGGCGTGTTGTGCAGTCTGGGCCGGTGCCCATCTTGGCGTTAGGAAACCAAAATGGCATCGAAAACCCATAAGCCCGGACAGAAGGCTCCCGCTTCTGCGCAGGTCAGGATCGTTGGCCCGCGAGGCGGTGACACCGGACAGGAGCGGACTACGGTTCGAGGCAAGATCCTCCCTCCCACACCGAAGCCCGGTCAGTCCTACGTCGTAGCCGACCGCACTAAAAACGGTGCAGGAAGGGGCAAGTAATGCGGCGCGAGAGGCGACTCACTGACCTCCCGGATCACGGCGAACGCCAGTTCTTCGAGGGCTCCCTTGCGGACCCACGAGGATACTGGGCGACCTATGAAGCCAACACTCGCGAGTGGGTACGCGACCGTTAGACACTAGGGCGAAGGGCCCTCGCTCATGGGGGCCCTTCGCCCGTATCGGCTTTACCTTTAGTTCGGTATGGAATAGTAATGCCGATCAGTCCCACGGTGTCGGGGAAGCGTTGCGGATTACCTGGGCATGGTGGTGGTTTCATGGATGAGATTTTCGTGGACCCCTTCTCGCTGTGGCCGGCCGTTGCCAATCACAGAGCTGCCGTGTGGGCGAAGATGGAAGCCATGAACTTCCGAAGGAATGGAATGGGCTTTGAGCAGCATTGCGAAAGTGAACTCTGCATGACTGGAGCACTATCTGACGGGCAGGCTGAGTCCTGAGCGGGCGTGTAAATGAGATCTTGGAAGAGCTGTGTGACGCTTGGGACGACATGCGGGGCCGAGGAGTCCCGCTCCAAGGGCTCCGAGGAAGAAAGACTTATGAAAGACAAGTCGCGCTGGTTCTTGGTCTGACAGCGCACACCATGGAAACCGCTCGGCTTGTTCAAGACCTCGCCGCGAGGGAAGGGCTGTCTGTTACTACGATGCCTCTAGTTCGGGCATCTCTCGAATCAGCGGTGACTGCAGTTTGGATTGCACAGGTGGAAGACGCTGCAGAGGCCTTCGGCCATCAGCACGCCAAGCAGGAAATTCTTCTTTTTGATCAGTTTCGCGCCACCGGAGATCCAACTTGGACGCATCTCTTAGAGGCGATGGAACCTCGGTCTTACGACTTTGGCGCGACAACGAGCCACCACCAGGCCAAGCACTTCCATTCTCGCTGCCAAGATTTGCAAGGCGGCATGACCATCTATGCGCTTTATCGGGCTCTAAGTGGCTGGAGCCACGCCTCAGTGAGGGTCGCCGATGAGTTTCTCCTGCATACAAACCGAAGAGATGACGGCAATACGACGTTCGCCCTCCGCCCCAAGGCATCTCCGTTTGAGGGTCAAGACACGTGGATGTTCGTGTCCGCGCTCTCGGCCCTTTGGGCGTCACGGGCGGTCAACTACCTCACCAGAGACCACGCTAGGCGAAGTCTGCTACGAAGAGCCGCCAGAGAGCTAGGAGTTCCACTCGACCTGAAACCATCGCAGGCGCCCAATAAGCGTCGCCCGCGCAAGAAGGGGCAGAGCGGCGCCTAGGGCTCCTGAGCGCCGGAGTTCGTGGGCAGCGGACATCAGCGATCATTGGTACCAGCCGCGCAACCGTCTACCGGTACCTCAGCTTGCGCTCTGGCTGCAGGGCACTTGAGTCAGCTAGGAATCTTGATCCGAAGCTTCGAGATCAGCGCTCGTTAAGAGGCTGTGTTTATTCAGTCAAAACTAATGCGCCAGCTACTTTTTAGGTACCGCGGGACCTGATCCTGGTTGCATGGTGATCGGCTGAACCCGGACGCTGGCCGGTTTTTGGCCCTCAGACAGTTTATGATCGCCCTTACGGGTCGTGGATGTGGGCTTGCTAGATTTATTGTCTGCCAATTGATTCTCCTGGTCGTCGTTCTCTCATTGTCGCGTCTAGGACCTCCAAAAGGAACTGCTGTTGCCCACTGAGCCTGTAGCCGCTTTGCTCTACGTATGTTTGCTGCTCCCCGGCATCGCGTTCGTCTGGCGATATGAGGGCCATAGTTCAACCATAAAGAGGTCTGTCTTTCGGGAGACCGCCGTAATTGTGATTGCCAGTGCAACGTCGCTGGTTGCCGTTTTCCTAATTCACTACGTACTCGGATTCTTCTTCGAGCCGGTCCGTGCCACGCTAAGGCAGTTCTTTATAGATCCGGGAGTTCTCTTTCGTCAGGACTCGCAGCTGTTTATCGGTATAGTCCTGATCGACTTCGCTCTGGCTGTCATATTTGGTGCGTTCTTTGGTAGCGCCGCTGCCACCAACCTCAGGAAGCAGTGTTGGGAGCAGTGGCTGCGCCTGTTCAAGAAGGAACCCGAGGCCTTGGAACGCAATCAGTCTGCATGGAATGCTGCCTTCGAACGGTTTCCAGACCATAAGGTCGTCGTGGGTGTGCAGTTGAAGAGCGGTGCATGGATTCAAGGGGCGCTGGATACGTTCAGCAGAACCGGGGATGAGACACCAGATAGAGCTTTTACACTAAGCGGCGACATCTGGTATCGAGCGGCCAATGGAGAAGGGGTTCATAGGCTCGAATCCCATGGAGCAGTCATAATTCAGGCTCCCGAAGTCGATTACCTGACTGTCGGCTACGAGGAACCGGTCGACTGCTGATTTGGCCCGCTATACGGGGTACTCCTTGTGAAGTTATCTACAGGCGCGGCGTGGCTGGGCCCCAAGCCACTAGGGCAGACCGGTGCAGGACCCGCGTCTCGTCAGAGTGGACTCCAAGACTCGAGTCGCGGGTTGTCAGAAAAATGGAGAACAGGCTCTAGTCTGACGCGATTACGAGCACTCATCTGACGTCAGGTTGGGGTGTACTTCAACTGGACGCCTTTCCGTCAACTATTCATCGGAATCTTATTCTTGGGCCCCGAAACGAGCGAAGCCGCCGAGCTCGTTCCAGGGGCAGGCATTCGCCCGGCTGCGAAAGTACCGTTTAGCTCGTCTATCGCGCGTCGTCCCCAATGGAGCACCGTGAAGGCTCTACCCGTGTCGAAGGTGCGCCCGGTGAGCGTGCCCCCGCCCTCCATCTCATACGAGTACAGTTTTCGATGGAAAAACTGAGGTGCCCAAGCTAACCCATGGGCGAATCCCGAACACAACTGCCAGTTCGAAAAGAACGCCGTTTCTCGAGCTTGATCGACCTCTTTGAGGGCGGCCGTCCGGTCCAATTTCGCTGTAACTCTTGTTTTCTTCAGACCCAACCTGACGGCGTCTTCTGCCAGTGTTTGACACCTGCTTTTGTTGTCAGCCGCTGCGTCGCGAGACTCCTGTTGAACGTGAGCCGGTGCCACAGGGTCTAGGGCTACTTGCTCAAAAAACTTGCTGGCATTGAAGTGTGAATCGTGTGCCACACGGAGAGCCCTCTCCTGCCTCCCGTGCCGCCCCTGCCCCGTGAGTACCCACATTCCGAGACCGGCGAGTTCAATTGTGCCGCGTACCAAGGTCGGAAGCCCGACGGGACTGAGTCGATCAGCTTCGGACACTAGGGCGTACGCCGAGGCCAAGTCGTCAACAGCAGCATCTAGGAGAGACCGCGCTACTGCGGCAACGGAAACACCCACTGGCATACCCCGCTCGTCCCCGGCAAGTACGCTCTTTGCAGCCAAAGGGTATGCGCTCTTATCCAGCGACAAGTGTTGGATCTTTCTCATCCAGGCATCTAGGTGTTCCCAATCCTCTTTATGAATCTGATCCTCGGTCATGGCAGAAGTCTCTCAGAAGCGGCCGGATGGATCGGTCGTGAGTTTGGCGCTCAGAGCTGCCGAGAGTGATGGGTAGCTGGTCTGGCAAACGAGGCTTATGTTGCTAACGCGCTTGAAGTGGAGCGTTTAGCGTACCTAACCGGGCATTTTTACAGACGGGGTATACGGGAATCGACGACCCTACTGTTGGCGTGCGAATTGTCCCTACGGGGGAGTGCCCGACTGGTGTCGCGGTGGGGGACCGCTCATTGGGTCAGTCATGACCGAGGATCCCACGGCTTCGTTCAGGGTGTGAGGGGGCCTTGCAGGACGCGGAGTGCAAAGGCGACGTCACCTTCGATTATTGCGGTATCTGCAAGGTTGGAGCGGCCCCAGAGACCCAGATACATTTCTTGCAACGGGGCGTTAATCGAAGATTGGGAGGGCCCTTGGCCGATTTTCCAGGTGGTCGCACCGGGGACGCGGAAGGTCACAGCCGCTTCCGGGCGCGGCATCCGTTCCTGGCGCAACTGGCGTGGGGTGAACATTGACAGAACCTCGTCGATACCGTCGAGCATAAAGTCCTCGTCGAGAATTGGGGCCTCCAGATCTGATGCTTGGCAGGCGTCGACGAGGTGGATGGCGTGTTCGTGTGCCTGGCGACGAAGCCAGAACCCGGCCGTGCGCGGGGGCGGGCCAAAGTTCCAGCACTGTGCCTCCGGGGTAAGTGCCGTCATTGTCCCCAGGAAAGTGTTGGTGCCGTCGATAAACCATGCTGCGGCGCCCGTGGTCGGCGGGGCCGGTTTGTCGGCGGGCTTCCCCTCTAGAAGCACTTCGACTGCCCACCGTTCGATGGATCCGAGGTGTCCGAACAGCTCATCGAGAGTCCACCCTGGGCAGGCAGGAACAGAACGGGTCAGTATTTTCTCCGGCTGGCATGCGAGCGGGATGAGACGGTCGAGGCTGGTGGCCAGCGCGGCACGGTAGCGATCGGGCGACATGAGTCGAGCATAACGGGCCGTTGGCGAGCACCACTTGATGTAGAGGCCTTCAAAACGCTTCACCGCGGGTGGCTGCCGAGGTTTATCGACTCTCTGACTCCACTTCGCGGTGGAGACCTCCATACTCCAGATCAAGCTTGACGGTGCTGGCAATGAATCGTCTTGGGGGACCGGTGCCCCCGCTCGAATGCCGGTGTCACCGGTCTGGTAACTAGCAGGTAGCAAGACGGGTTTCGCCCGATCGGCACCATGGACTAGTTCCAAGGACAAAGCATCCAACGCCGATCGAGACGACCGCGTTTGGGCTCCTAGGGAGGTGCTTAGGGATGACTTTCGGCGCGGGGCTCTGCCTGCAGTCGGCGGGTGGTCTTCATGCTACCCAGCAGACTGCGGTAGCTGCGGTGCACGTTGATAGCGGCCAGCGTCGCGATGACTGCCTTCAGGAGGTCCCCGGGTATGAACGCGAGCGAACCCAGGGCTGAGGTAGACAGCGGCAAACCAGTGATCATGCTCGTCCAGGGCACCCCGAAGGCGTAGATCACCACGACGCCGCCCAAGACCACACTGAGTAGGACTGCGATGAATCGGGCAGCACGGCCGGTCCGTTGCAGTGCCCAGTACTTGACCAGCAACCCGATGACCAGGGCGGCGGGGATCCAACCGATGAGGTAGCCACCCGTCGGGCCCAGGAATACCCCGAGACCGCCCCTGCCCCCGGCCAGCAGCGGTAGCCCTGCCAGCACCAAAGCCTGTAGGACTATGACGGCGAGCATTCCGCGCATAGGCCCAAGCAGCGCGCCGGCGAGCATCACGCCCAAGGTCTGGAGGGTGATGGGCACTGGGATGATGCCGATAGTGATCGGCGGGACCAAGCCGAGGGCGGCGATCATGGCGGCGAAAACGGCCACGAGGACCGTGTTATGGGTGGTCTGCGAAGTGTCGGGGGACATAAGGGATCCTTTAGGTTGGGCTAAGTAACTGGGATGGGACTAATTCAGGTAGAGGTGCGCTGGGTTGTGCGCGGCCGATGTGGTGCCGAGTCGTAGCACCGGGCATCGAGGGCCAGGGCGATCTCCTGGGCAGACTTGAGAGTTCGTACGAGCAGGGGAACCAGCACGGCCAGGGGGTTATGATCCAGGCCGCGGGCGAACTGGGCTTCGCGGACCTCGAGATACTGCTGGCGGATTTCCGGAATGAACCGCACCGTCATCGACAGGGCCAGGCTCATCTGGGCTGGGTTCAAACCGAAGCGCCGGGTGGGCGCCAGGACCCGTTCGAACAAGGCGAGCATCGCGCTGAACGGCGTGCTTAGGCTGATGGCGTAGGCGAACAGGCAGAGGCTGAGCAGCCGCAGAGCCGAGAGCGCGGCCGCCTCCCATCCGTTGGTAAGCCCCAGGGCGGCGAAGACGATTCCAGCCATGACGAGAAGCCCAGCCAGGATCCGCACCAGACGGACCAACGGGGTTCGGGTGAGCAAGGCTGCGACTACGGCGAGGACGAGGATCGCGGCCTGAACGGCCAAGTGTGCCACAGCGTAGATGCCGAGACTGGACAAGCACAGGAAGGCGAACTTCCAGGCGGCCGGGATGCAAGTCAGGACTGAGGTGGACTTTGTCATCAGTCGCTGATTCCTCGGTAGAATTCTGCGGCGGCCCCGGGTGCCCCATCGAAGGCGACCCGCCCATTGTGCATCACTAAGACGCGTTGGAAGTTGTCGATCAGCTCGAGATCGTGGGTCACTACGATGGCCCGCTGGTCAAGATCGGTGATGGCGGCTTGGAGCCGGCGCCGGTTGCGCCGATCCAGCATGGTGGTTGGTTCGTCGAACACGATCGTGGACGGCTTCATGACCAGCACGGAGGCAAGGGCGACCATCTGCTTCTCCCCGCCAGACAAGGCGTAGCACTCTCGATCGCGCAGGTGAGTGATGCCCAGGCGATCCAGGATCCCGTCAACCCGGGCCGCGATCTCGGTTCCGCTCAAACCCAAGTTCTTCGCGCCGAAGGCGAGATCCTCGGCCACCAGCGGCATCACGATCTGGTTTTCGGGGTTCTGGAAGACGAACCCCACCTGGCGCCGGATCCGCTTTGCGTCCTTTGCGGTGGTCAGCTCGCCCACCTGGACCGTGCCGCGGGTGGGCAGCAGCAAACCGTTGAGGAGGCGTACCAGGGTGGATTTGCCCGAGCCGTTGAGCCCGATCACCGCGATGCGGTGATCGTTCAGCCTCAGGTCGAGGCTGCGCAGGACCTCTTGGCCCTCCCTGATGACGGAGACGCCCGTCAGCCGGATGCCAGGGTGCTGAGGCGCTGAAGTCCCCGCGGGCTGATCGCGGTGCAAGGGATTCCGGAGTGATTGCTTGATCGACACCCTAAGCGTTCTCCTGGCGGGTCTCTGTGATGAAGTACAGCTGTGAGTGCAAACGGCATCCCGGATTGAACTCTGCAGCGCACCGCGGACAACCGTTCACCGCAAGGTAGTCTCGGATGGACAGTTCGCTATTGCAGACCCCGCAGTGAACGGCCGTGATGTGGTGCTCGTCTGCCGGCCACTGAACCGCCGAATGACCCGCGCTCTCCTGATGGCATAGATGACAGGGGTAGTACTGGAGGCAGCAGCGGAACTTGATCGCGACCACATCAAGTGGCGTGCGGTAGTGGACGCACCGTGTCTGGTCATCGACCGGGCTGCCCAGAACCCGTGGCACCGTCACCTTCTCTCGCTCCGGCAGGAGCCACAGCGCTGCAAATTCTGTTCTAGCGGCACGAGTACCCCTTACTTACGTGTTTCATTAATTTGTGACGCCCGTAGATCCACGCAATATAAGTTCCGTTGGGAAACGTTTTTGTTCTACCGCGGCGTCGGGGTTGTCGATTCGAGCGAGGAGAGTCTGAAGCGACACTTTGGCCATTTGCTTTATGGGTTGCCGGACTGTCGTGAGGTCAAGCACTTTCCACGCCGACATTGGGATATCGTCATAGCCGGCAACCCACAGGTCTTCGGGCACACGCAAGCCACGCTCTTTTGCCGCGTCGATGACGCCAAACGCGACGATGTCCGTCGTGCAGAAGATGGCATGCGGCGGGTCATCTGCGAGCAACAGCCTTCCGGCGCCGAGGCCCGCCTCATGGGTAAATTCTGTCTCGGGGGCGCGAGCAAGGGGGATGCCGATTCCCGCTTCGGCGAAGGCATCCACGAATCCTTTGCGTCTTTCGCGTCCGGTGCTGATCCCCGGTCCGCCGCCGACGACGGCGACGTCCGTGCGGCCGTGAGCGAGGAAATAGGTTGCGACAGCCGCGCCACCGCCAACGTTGTCTCCGGTGACCTGATCGCTAGTGACCCCCTCCAAACTGCGGTTGACGAGGACGACTGGAAGTCCCATATCGAGCGCAGTGCGCAACGCCTTTGAATCCCGGGTTGCGGTGGTGAAGATCAACCCGTCGACGAGCTTGGACCGGATGGCCTCGATCGCTGCCTGTTCGCTGTTTTCGCCCTCGGACACCCAGAAGTTGGTTCGGAGGCCCGCAAGGCCGATCTCCCTAGCCAGTGCATACATCATTTCGGGATACCAGGGGTTGGTAATTTCCCCAGCGATAACACCAATCGTCCCCGACCGCCGGGTACGCATTGCGCGTGCCTGCGCATTAGGCACGTAGCCGAACCTGGCCATAGCTTCCTCGACCCGGCGACGGTTCTCTTCGCTGACGCGCGTCGATCCCTGCACGACCCGTGAGACGGTGGCCTGCGATACGCCGGCTAGCCGTGCGATCTCCCTGCCAGTCAGCATGTCCCTCATCTCCGGCGACTAAACGTGTCACATCGCCTTTATCCTGCCGAGCCTATAGATGATAACCGGAAGTGCCCGTGGAGGGCCGTACCGCTGTCGGCACGGCCCTCAGATAAGCCTGTCAGCTCACTTGGTCGGCCAAGAACTTCGCAACGAAGGCGGTGTTGAAATCACCACTGCGGAACACGTCGCTAGCGAGGATCTCGCCCTGGAACTGAGCCGTCGTGGTCACCCCGTCAATCTGCATTTCTTCGATCGCCCGCAAGGCGCGACTAATCGCCTCATCACGGTCCTGACCCCAGACGATGAGCTTGCCGACCATCGAGTCGTAGAACGGCGGAATCACATAGCCAGTCTCAATGTGCGTGTCGAGCCGCACCCCGAACCCACCCGGAGCGCGGAAGTTCTCAATCCGACCGGGATTCGGAAGGAATCCCTTCTGCGGATCCTCTGCGTTGATGCGGCATTCGATCGCGTGACCGCGGATGACGATGTCATCCTGAGTCAGGGGCAGTGGATTGCCGGCGGCGATTTCGAGCTGGAGCTTGATCAGGTCGATGCCCGTGACCATCTCCGACACCGGGTGCTCGACCTGGATGCGCGTGTTCATCTCGATGAAGTAGTACTGACGTTCAATATTGTCGAACACGAACTCCACCGTGCCGGCATTGCGATACTTGACCTCTTGGCAGAGTGCCACGGCGGCCTGGGCGAGACCTTCCCGCAGCTCGTCATCGAGGACGGGAGACGGAGCCTCCTCAATCAGTTTCTGATTGCGTCGTTGCGCCGTGCAGTCCCTCTCACCCAGATGCACCGTGGACTGCCCATCGGACATGACCTGGATCTCGATGTGCCGGATATCGGTGAGGTACCGCTCGATGTACACGGAAGGGTCGCCGAAGGCCGTCTCGGCCTCTGACATGATCTCGCTGAGGTCCCGCTCGAGTGTCTCGCCGGACTCGACGACGCGCATGCCGCGGCCACCACCGCCCGCAGCGGCCTTGATCAAGAGCGGGTAGCCGACCTCGCTGGCCACCGTGAGTGCCTCATCGTACTGGGCGATCGCGCCCAACGAACCGGGCACCGTTGGGACGCCGGCTGCGCGGGCAATTTTCTTGGCCTCGATCTTGTCGCCCATGCGGCGGATGATGTCCGAGGCAGGACCGACGAAACCGATTCCCTCCTGCTCGCACAATGCCGCGAAATCGGCGTTCTCGGCCAGGAAACCGTAACCGGGGTGAATCGCATCGACCTGGAACGCCAGGGCGGCACTGATGATTGCTTGCGGATCCCGGTAGCTCTTGACCGAGTTCGCCGGACCGATGCACACGGCCTGGTCGGCGAGCTTGACCGGCAGCGATTCACGGTCGGCCTCGGAGTAGGCCAGGACGCTGCGGATCCCGAGTTCCTGACAAGCGCGGATGATGCGGAGCGCGATTTCGCCCCGATTAGCGATAAGGACGCTGCCCAGCTGCTCAGGCATCGCGCTTGATCACCATCAGCGGCTGACCATACTCGACGGCCTGTTCGTTCTCTACGAGAATCTGCGTCACGACGCCGTCCACGTTTGCTTCGATATTGTTCATCAGTTTCATGACCTCGAGGATGCACAGGACCGAATCCGGGCTGACGCGATCACCGACGTTGACGAACGCAGGGGATCCCGGCTTCGGAGAGGCATAGAAGATGCCAACCATCGGGGCGGTGATGACAACCTCGTCCTCGGTGGCCGCGGTCGGAGTAGAAGCCGGCGCCGCGACAGGCGCGGGCGCGGGAGCGACCGCAGTGGCTGTGGCCGCCGGGGCCGCCTCGGGAGCAGGGGCGGTCATCGCCACGGGCGCTGCGGTGGTCGGGGCCATGGCGGTGCGCTCGTTGCGCGATACGAAGAGTTCGATGTCTCCGTACTTGATCGACAGTTCACGCACATCGGTGGTGGTGTGCGCCCAATCAACGAGGGCCCTAAGTTCGCGAATGTCAGGCTGGTTAAGCGACATGGTCAGTTCTCTCCTTTGGTAATGCTGATCTTCAGGTCTCCGGCATTCAGGGTCTTGGTGCCGGTCTGGCCGGTTGCGTGCAGCGACTTCACGATCCCGAGCAACGGGTGCGGGATCTCGTCGGGGTTACCGCCCGAGGCGACGGCCATCTTCATCTCGTCGACCTGGCTTCCGGCGAACATGGCCCTCAGCAGGTGGTGATCAATCGACTCGTCGGGATAACGTGCCGCGAGGTCTTCCAGCATGGGTTTCGGTTCGCTGGGCTCGAGCGCGATATCCGAGGCGCCGTTGTCAATGATCTTCTGCCGCAACTCGGGGTCGATCTCGGCGAGCAAGTCACCGTAGTAACCGAGCACATACTTCTTAATCTCGTTCGGCACCATCTTGTAGCGCTCACCAGCCATGACATTCATGGCCGCTTGGGTTCCAACGAACTGTGCGAATGGCGTGATCATGATTGGGTACGCCAGTTCAGAGCGGACCCGCGCGATCTCCAGCAGCAACTCCTCGTAGCGGTCGGCGAGCCCGGCGGTGGCAAGCTGCGTGCGGAAGTTCGAGAGCATGCCTCCGGGGGTCTGGTGCATGAAGTGCAGGCCGTTGTACTCGACCGGTTCGCCGAGGGGCTTGTCCTCGTGTTCGGCGATCTGGCGAATCGTCTGGCTGATCTCGCCGATCTTTTCGTCATCGACGTTCACTACGTAACCCAAAGCGCGCAGATCACGCACGACGTTCTGCACCGAAGGCTGGCCGTTGCCGGAGGAGAGCGGTGCCACAGACAGGTGCAGCGAATCCGCGCCGGCCTCGGCCGCCTCAAGGCAGACGAGCGGCGCCAGCCCGGTGAGGGAGTGGGTGTGGACCTCGAGCGAACGATCACCGATGACATCCTTGAGCGCCGGCACAAGCGTGCGGATCCGCTCCGGGGTGAGCAGCCCCCCGGCATCCTTGAGCATGATCCGGTCGACGTCGGCTTTCTCGATGAGCTCCGTTGCCTTCGCCACGAACAGCTCGTCCGTATGGACGGGACTCTCACAGAATGACACTGCACCGAACGTCTCGGCGCCGAGCTTCTTGGCGTGACGCAGCCCGGGGGCAATGTTGTCGATGTCGTTCAGCCCATCGAAGGAACCGATCACCCGGAATCCGTTCGCGTACAGCCGCTCCACCCAGGCCATGATCACGTCATCGGGCAAAAAATCGAACGCGGCGATGTTCCGGGAGCGAATGAGGGCGCGAAACTTGGTGTTCGGCGCGAGCTCGTGGGCGCGGCGCACCCGCTCCCACGGATCCTCCTTCAAATAGCGCACTGCTACATCGAACTGGATCGGCGCCACGAGGTCGACGTGCTCAAAGCCAACCTTGTCGAAGTCCGCAGCCATCTGCTCGATGTGTTCGGTCCGCATGCGCGTCGCCCAGATGCTCTGGTGCGCATCACGCAGGGTGGTGTCGATGATCTTGATTTCGCGTCGGCTCCCGGCTGGTCGCCCGCCCACGCTCATTACCGACGCGATCATTTCAGTTGCGTCCATCAGCCCTGACCTCATTCCTTGGGTACACCGGGTTGCCCCCCGTGGTGAAATCGTATTCACGCTTCATGAAATCGTATTCACCACGTTTCGTCAACCCCCGATGTGATTTTTGACACGACAGGTCGAGACGATAAAACTAGGTACGACGTTCACGGCATTGACGGGCCAAGAGGCCTGGGTAGCGTGGGCGGTCGCCGCTAATGCCCAGCCGCAAAACTCGATCAGCTGTACTGCCTTGCACATGAGCTGTCGAACCGGCCCGTGCAGTTTTGCGGAATGACCGGCTGGCTTGCCCGAAGTTGTGAGCGATCGGTTCCGAAGTATGACGATTCCTCTTCAGAGGGATGCGTCCAGCCGTCCTGTGCACGTGGATGTGGGAGGCGGGGCGAACCTCGACAGGAGCGAAGTCAACCCGGGCACGGAGATCCGGGCTGATGAGTCAACACTTCAGGCATCATGACTTCGTGTTGGCCAGTTCGCAGCACGAACATGAATACGTAGTCAGGGCGTTAGCAGTGGACGCTTCGCGCTGTGGTTCGACCTGAAAAGAAGGGTAATTTGATGGTTCAGTCAGTAGACAAGAGAGAGCCTGCTGTAGGCGAGGATTTAGTATCCGGCCGGCAGCGTCGGAGATCCCTTCGTGCCAGTACGATCGGCCAGCTGTTGGAATGGTACGAGTGGAGTTCTTACGCCGTATTCGCTCCATTCATTGCGGCCGCGATGTTCAACCAGTCAGATCCCGCCTCGGCTCTTCTTTCAACGTTGGCAGTATTTGCGGTTGGTTTTCTCGTGCGCCCGCTGGGCGGCGTTGTATTCGGAGCGCTCTCGGACCGTAAGGGAAGAAAGAAGGTCATGATCACCACGATGGTCATGATGGCCCTGGCCTCCGTCGCAATTGGGCTCATGCCGTCGTATGAGACCATCGGCCTCGGTGCCTCTATTGGGCTGCTTCTAATCCGGATGATTCAGGGCTTCGCTCATGGTGGCGAGTCGGCGACGGCGAACAGCTATATTCCCGAGATTGCCCCCCGGCAGAAGCGCGGGCAATGGGGAAGCCTCGTATACGTCGCAATCTTCGGTGGCTCGGTCATTGCGTATGTATTGGGAGGCATCATTTCCCTGGTTCTTGCGGAATCGCAAGTGGCCGAGTGGGGATGGCGAATTCCGTTCATCTTGGGTGCTTTTGGTGCGGTGTTTGCTCTCTACCTTCGGCGGGGGATGCACGAATCTGAAATCTTCGATGAGAAGAATGACGAGGCCGCGGTGAAGCCTGTAGCGCTTTCCACTCCGGTGAAAGGTGGAGTTGCGGGCCAAGGTGCCGGGGCGCGGAATCCGCGTCCCCGGTGGGTTTCAATCCTCTTGATCATCGGAATGGTGTCGGGTGTGACAGCGGCCCACTACACCTGGTCGTCTTATGTTTCGACGTATGCCATCACGCAGGAAGGAATGTCCATTCAGGGTGCGTATTGGGTGACGGTCGTCGCGCAGGTTATAGGTTTGGTGGCGCTACCGCTCTGGGGCCGGCTCTCCGACCGTGTCGGACGCAAGCCAGTCATCTATTTCTTCGCGATCGCGATGGGTGTGCTTCAGATTCCCCTCATGGCAATGATCACTGACGAGCCGTGGACTCTGCTGGTTGCTTCGACAATTGCTCTGGTGATCGTGGCTGCTTCGGGTTCGTTGCTGTCCTCGATCATGTCGGAAGTCTTCCCGACGTCGCAGCGCACCCAAAGCATCGGCCTCGCCTACTCGGTGTCCGTGGCTGGTTTCGGCGGCACCGCACCCTACGTGTACCAGCTGTTCGTGTCGATCGATCTGGCATGGCTGTCCGGGGCCTTGGTCGTCGTTCTGTGCCTCCTGACCCTGGTTGCAATGAAGTTGCTGCCGGAAACCAAGGGAGTGGATCTGCGGGCCGTGTAGTTCGACCCTTCTAAAGTACTGTCAGAGGCCTTGCCGCCGTCATGCACCTGTTCCAATCCCGCAGACGGGTGACGGCGGCGGGTGTCTGACAGGTTTGACCGCTGCGCGTGCCGTCTGCCGCAGGCAATGACGGTTTGGACTTCGGGCTGACAGCACTGCATGGCTAAGCGGATGTAGAGAAAGCGGGACGTGGGGATACGAGCTAGAACATTCTCGCGTCCCGTGAGCCGCGAGTAAATACGTTCTACGACTTGTCGGCGGGCCCGTTTGCCCTGGCGTTCCACAGTTCGAAGTCAGCATTAAACCAAAGGCATTTCACTTATGACCACAACATCCCGCACCCCCGTCCTGGAGCTCTTCCGATTAGATGGAAAGGCAGCGCTGGTGACTGGGGCTTCAGGCGGTCTTGGGCGTTCCATGGCTCTCGCACTAGCGGAGGCCGGGGCCGACATCCTGGCCGTTGGGCTTGGTGACCTCGATCAGGTAGCTGAGGAGGTACGTGAGCGCGGGGTTAACTGCTCCACTTATGTAACTGATCTCAGTGCCCTAACACAGGACACCGCAGCACATCTAATCTCGTGGGCTCGAGACGCGTTCCCACAGCCGACCATCTTGGTCAACAATGCCGGGATCATTCGGAGAGGCCCAGCCATCGAGGCGGCACAATCAGATTGGTCAGCAGTTCTCGATGTGAACCTCACTGCTCCTTTCCTTCTCAGCCAAGCTTTTGCCCGTGGTGTTCTCGCAGCTGGTGATGCCCCTGCCAGCATCATCAACATCGCCTCGATCAACTCGTTCCAAGGCGGCGTGGAAGTTCCTGCTTATGCAGCTTCCAAGCATGGATTGCTTGGTCTCACTCGAGCGCTGGCCAATGAATGGACTCCGCACGGCATCAGGGTTAATGCCATCGCCCCGGGGTACATGGAAACCGACTTCACCCTTGCTCACAGGGAGAACGTTGAGCGGGCGGAAAACATGTTGCGCCGTATTCCCGCCAACAGTTGGGGACGCCCACAGGATCTTTCAGGAGCAGTCGTGTTCCTTGCGTCAAACGCAGCTGCCTATGTCAGTGGCGCTGCCCTCACTATTGATGGTGGGTGGCTGTCTCGATAGTTGAGTGCCAACTCCGAAAGAGGGTTGCTGTCATGTCGAAACTTGGGAAATGAAAGGCGGAATGTGAGACCTATGGAGAACAACTACTTGCGTTTCCTGCAGACGCTCGTACAACTCGAGACGGAATCTGGAAATCTGGACGCCCAGCACCATCTCCAAAGCCTCTGCATCGACTTTGTGGAGCAGCACACCTCTGATGTCACCATCAGTCGCGGGAACAACTATCCCTGGACGTTGCTCACAACTGGCAGCGGGTCGGCCCCGGTGATGTTCGTCTGTCATAGCGACACCGTGCCAGCAGGTAAGGCCGGCACTTGGTCCTCTCATCCGTTTGACGGTGCTATCGATTTCGAACGAGGGACACTCCACGGCAGGGGGAGCGTCGACATGAAAGGTGGCCTGGTCGCAGCATTGGTCACCTTGATTCGCGCGAACGTCGCCGGAGCTGACGTAGCTGTCCTCTTGACGGCGGATGAGGAAATCGGCAGTATAGGAGCTGTTGTCGCAGCTGAGGGGCTGGCTCAATTAGACCCCGCGTTTATCATCGTTCCTGAGGCCACCAACAACCAGGTTTCGCTTGGTCACCGTGGGGCTCTTTGGGTGAAGGTCGAAGCGCAGGGCGTAGCCGCCCACGGTTCTCGACCACATGCCGGAATCAACGCCATTAAGACTCTCGTGAGGGGAGTCGTCGACAACCTCGATGCCTTTCCTGCGGCCTCCGATGAGTACTTGGGTAGAGAAACGGTCAACCTCGGTTATCTTTCCGGGGGGAGCGTGCCCAATATCGTTCCGGACCATGCAGAGCTATCCCTAGATTTCCGCACGGTAGGTGATCCCCAACGAATTCTCGACTGGCTCGGCGGCCTCCGGGGTGACCTTCGAATCACAGAGCTGATCAATCTGGCTCCCGTCCGCGCCGGGCAGCCCCCGACGGTATTGCGGGACTTCTCGCCAGCACCCGCAGCCCCCTACTTCACCGACGGTTCGGTTCTCCAAGACCGGTTCCCCGATGCCCCCATCGTGATCTGGGGTCCAGGAGATCCTGCCATGATGCACGCCATCGACGAGACACTTGATCTATCCTCTCTCGACACTGCGATTGAACATTTTTGGCGGGCAATATCGGGAGGGTCAGATTAACGGGATAGTCCCTCGTTGAGATGCTGAATGGTGCGTTCTAGCCGAGGTTCAACGAACTCTGACGAAGCCGCAATCCTCGCATAGGCATACAGACCCGGAGCTAGGGCAATGCGCCTTGAAGGCCACGCTTGTTTGATTCCTCCGGGACGGAGGGTGCAGGAAGTACTGCGTCTCGTCCATGGGGGATCGCGAGAAATATGCCCGCGCGCTGGCTGGCGAGGGATGGCTGTCCTGCGTGTCGGCGAGCCAAGCCAGAGGGTTCCGCATTGCTCCAGGTCAAGCTCCACGATGTGGCGCAGTCTTGTAAGAGTGCTCAAAGATCGGCCTGCGTCGTTTGCCTCCCGTATGCGTCCGTCCAACGTTTCCAGTCAGAGATCTGCGACACGGATGAGGACTTTCCCGACGACGCCGCTCTGCACCGCGTCATGTGCGGCCGCGGTGTCCTCGAGGGAATACCAGGTCAGCGGGAGGCCGGCGTCTTCGCCAACCGGGAGCGCGTCATCGGCCAGGGCTGCACTGATGTCTTCGGCTGCCGCAGCGAGGGCGTCCGCGCCGACAGTGTAGAGCAGCAGGCCTTGGAAGCGTAGGTTCTTCGCGAAGCCGGGGCGCACGGCAGCGGTAAAGGTGTCACCGCCGTTGTCCGCGTAGAAGGCGATCACCGCATGGTTGGCGGCAAGCGCCGCGTTGACGTCGGCATTGGCGGCGATTGACACCTCCACGAACTGGTCGACGCCGCCGGGAGCAACTTCGTTCACTTTCTCGGCGAGGTCGCCACGGGTGTAGTCGAATACGTGATGCGCCCCGGCAGCGCGCGCCAGCGTTGCCTTGGTGCCGGAACTGACCGTTGCGATGACCGTTGCGCCCGCCCAGCGGGCTAGCTGGATGGCGGCATGGCCCACTGCGCCCGCGCCCCCGGCGACGAGGACGACCCGGCCGGCGAGGGACCCGGGCGACAGGCGCGCGGGTCCGTGTTCGTGGACGGTTAGTGCGCGGTGCGCGGTGATCGCCGGCACGCCAAGGCTCGCGCCAACGGCGAAGTCGATGCCCTCGGGGAGCCGGACTGCCCGGGCCGCTGGGAGAATCACGTATTCCTGGGCGGTACCGCCTGCCTGTTCGTGCTGCGCAAGGTACAGCCATACCCGGTCGCCGACGGCGAGGCCAGCGACTCCTTCACCGATTGCGTCGATGATGCCGGCGCCGTCCTGGTTGGGTACGACTTCTGTGAAGTCGCCGCGCCGGGTAGACCCGTTACGGGCCTTCCAGTCGGTAGGGTTCACGCCGGACACGGCAATTCTCACCCCGACCTGCCCGGGGCCGGGCGTGGCGGGCTCCCGCTCGACCAGCGACAGCACGGCCGAGGGGCCCGACGAGGTGTAGACGACGGCTCTCATATTCAGCGGTACCTTTCGTATTCGATGCGCTCTGTCGGCAACCCGTGTGGCGGGCTTTTCCGCCTTCACTGGTTTCGGCGCCTTCCGGCGGCCGGTCGTTGGCGGTGCAGGCAGCGGGCGGCGGATTGACAGTGAGCAGGATGCTGCATCAGCAACGCCCTCAAGCTATCCCCGCCGCCGGACGCTTGTCGAGGCCGGAAACCGGTACTGCTTCACGATCATCGCTCGTTCGGCGCCTCTTGGATTAAAGCTGTGTGTTGCTGCCACTCCCTGATGCATGGCTGCCCGCGTTGCCGAGGGTGGTCTTCGTCTGTGCCCGGTATCGGCAGCAACAGGGCTTCCGGATACCGGGGATAACGTGCGCCATCATCAGGGCAGGGGCGGTCCCGTCAGCTGACGGTTGTGCTGCGGCCATTAGGAACAAAATGATGCAATTTCAAGGCGTATTAATTAGCGGGTGCTCTTTCTGCCAGAAACAAATTCACATTCACTCGACAAGCGAATATAGAAAAACGTGCGGAGAAGCGCTTCCGAACGCCCTCGGAAGCCGCGTTCCTGGATAGTGCAGCGGTAGGCAATCTGCCTTGGCGGGACTATACCAACACGTCCCCGGGAGCGACACGTCCGGGGACTGAATCACTGAGAGGAATTGGCTAGATGCCAAGGAATGAGATGTCTTTATCTCACGACGAACGAAAGCGGTTGGAGGAGATGGAACGACAGATCGCTTCCGAAGACCCGGTATTCGCCCGAAGGCTTCGGGCGAGAAAGCCCGGTCGTTCGGCGATAGCTCCGCGCTGGCCGGGGCTGCTACTGCTGTTGGCCGGGCGCTGATACTCCTGATCGGCATCGCCACGCAATTGCCTCTCATGGGAATGATCGGCTTCCTTCTCATGGTCGAGGCGGTTATCAGCAGGTTCGCGAGCCGGGCCCTCTCAAGACATCGGGCGAGCCAGCCAGATCACTTGTTCCCCTTACTTCATGTGAATTCCACCGTTGACGTGAATCGTTTCGCCGGTGATGTAGCTCGCCTGGTCCGAGCAGAGGAAGGCGATCACAGCCGCGATCTCCTCCGGCTGCGCGAATCGCCCAAGCGGAATCGCCGGCTGCGATTGGATCGAGGCTGCGGAGCCCGGTGCATTGCTCATTGGAGTCTCCACGATCCCGGGCGCAACGACGTTCACCCGCACCTGCGGCGCGAGTTCCTTCGCCAGAGAGCGGGAAAGACTCTCGACCGCGCTCTTCGATGCCGCGTACGCCGATACGCCCGCACCGGAGCGAGTGCCAGCCATCGAGCTGATCGTAACAATCGACCCACCCTCGTTCATGAGGTGCGCGGCGGGCTGGAGTACGTTCGCGGTTCCCACGAGGTTCACGTCGATGACGCGGCGCCAATCGTCCATCGGCGCGTCGGCGAGGGCGGCGCCAATGAAGATGCCGGCGCAGTGCACGACATGATCGAGCCGACCTGCGACCGCGTGCGCAGCGGCCACCGCACGGTTGCATTCTTCTGTGCTGGTCACATCCGCGACCTCGAATCTGACGCGGTCGCAATGCTCGTCGCGCAGCGACTTTACCGCGCGCTCAAGCGCCACCTGATCACGATCGAGGAGGTGCACCGAGGCTCCACGTGTCAGCAGCGTCTCCGCCGCGGTCAGGCCTATCCCGCTGGCACCGCCGGTGACGATGCACGTACGGCCTTCAAAATCCCTCATCATCCAACTCCTTGTCCAACGCTTCCTCAATCAGCAGACATATGCGCTCCATCTCGCGCATGAGATACGCATCCGAATCTGGGCCGTATCTCGAAGTCGGGATAGCGGCCGACAGCGCCATGACTGTGTTCGGCGGCACGACAAAGCTTTTCGCGATCGCCGTGACGCCGATCTGCGTCTGATCTTTATTGACCGCGTACCCGCGCGATCGGACGATGTCGAGTTCCTGCATGAATCCCTCACGCCCGACGCCGCCTGCAGTCCCTGGATCGAGGCTCTCGAGGAGGCCCGCCGCACGCGGACTGGCCAGGATGGCTTTGCCGGCAGCCGACGTGAACAGCGGCAGCGAGTGCCCAGTCCGATCGCCGACGCGGCCACTGCGCTGTGCCTCGACGCTCAGGATGAAGCGCACCTCATCGAATTCGAGCACCTGGATGTTGACCGTCTCATTGATCCGATCGGCCAGCTCCTCCAGAAAGGGCCGGGTCACCACTTTGACTTTCGCATACAGTTCGTGCTGCGTGCTCGGGCGCTGCAGCACGCGGCCGGCGCTGTACCTGCCGTCGAAGTTCTTTTGGGCATAGTCGCGCTTGACCAGCGCCGTCAGCAGTCGGTGTGCCGTGGACGGTGCCACGCCGAGCTGATCGGCCGCCTGTGTGACCCGGATCTGCTTGTTGGCCAGTAGCAGCTTGGCCAACCGCAGCGCATTGCGGACCGAAGTCCGCCGGAATCGCTCGGCGACCTGCTGGTCAGGACGCATGCGCGTACTCACGCTGCACCGGCTGCGGGTTCGTGGTACGACGCACGGAAGAGAAGCGATAATCGCGCAGTGGCAAGAACCGCGTCATCGCACGGTACGTGTACGTGGGCAGCGGCCAGTTAACGGTGATCTTGCCGTCATCGGTCTTGTACCAGGAGTTGCAGGTGCCAGCCCACGCGGTGTGCTCGAGTTTCGGCTGCAGCCACGTGTTAAACCGGTCGTGCGCCGACTGGCGAACCTCGATCTCCGAGTACTGCTTGCGCTGCTTTTGCTTGAGCAGCCGCACGATGTGGCGTGCCTGAGACTCGATCATGTAGATCATCGAGTTGAAGCCGAGACCGGTGTTCGGACCGAGCATCGTGAACATGTTCGGGAATCCTGGAACGGAGGTGCCGAGGTATGCGGATGCTCCGTCGCTCCAGGCCTCCTCGAGTGAGACACCGCCGCGACCAGTGACCTCCACGGAACTGAGGAACTCTGTCGCTTTGAACCCGGTGCAGAAGATGATGACATCGGCTTCGTGGCGCGCACCGTCGGCGGTGATGATCGTGTCTTCCTCGACGCGCTGCACGCCGTGGGTGACGAGCGAGACGTGCTCCTCGCCAAACATCTGCAGGTAGTGGTTCGAGATCAGCACCCGCTTGCAGCCGAGTTTGTAGTCAGGGACGAGCTGCGAGCGTACCTCTGGGTCAGCGATGCTCCTATTAAAGAAGCCGAGCGAGACGTCGGTGAGCTTCTGGTTTGCCTTCTCGTCGGTCATCACCGAGATGCGACGCTCTCGTTGCACGTACAGCCATGCGCGAAGCAGCTTACGTCCGGTTTTCGACCGCTCGAGCAGGTCGAACAGGCGCGACTGCGGTCGCAGGGGCTTCGGGATGATCCAGTTGGCCGACCGCTGGAACACGGACAGGCTCTGGACACGGTCGGCGACCGCGGGGGCAAGTTGGATGACCGTCGCGCCGTTTCCGATGATCGCGACGCGCTTGCCCGTCAGGTCGATGTCCTCGGCCCATCGGGCGGAGTGCAGCTGTCGACCGCGGAAGCCGTCGAGTCCAGGTATCGCCGGGATCTTCGGCTCGCTGAGCTGACCGACAGCGAAGATGACGTGCTCGTACACCCTCTCATCGCCCGACTCGGTCGTGACTGTCCACTGCGCATTATCCTCGGCGTAGCAGGCGGAGAGGACGGTGGTGTTGTAACGGATGTGCTGTTCAATGCCGAGCTGGCGGCTGGCCTCGTGGATGTACTGGTGGATGTCTTTTTGGGTTCCGAAGAAGTCCGGCCACGAAGGGTTATCGAAGAAGGAGAACGAGTATAGGAGGGTCGGGACGTCGCACGCGGCGCCGGGGTACTTGTTGTCCCGCCAGGTGCCGCCGGGGCTGTCGGCGCGTTCAAGGATCTCGTAGTCGTGGAACCCGGCGCGCTGGAGTTCGTGGGCCATCGCGATGCCGGCAAACCCGGCTCCGATGATGGCGACGCGTGCGCGCGGGGCCTGGTATGGGTTGACGGGCATCGGTGCCTCCTGATGTCAGTGGGTCTGGGACCCGGAAGAGAGAAGTTGTTTCACTGATCGTGGATGTGCGTGCGGATGACGTCGAAGATCTGATCCGCCTCATCGGTCAGGCCGCGCATCCACAACAGTCCGTGCAGCTGTCCGCGGAGGTTCACGACGTCCTTGAGCACACCGATCTCCGACAGCTGGGCCGCAAGCTCCTGGCCCTCCTCGCGGAGCGGGTCCAACTCGACGGTCACTACGGAGGTCGGCGGCAGGCTCGCAAGAGACGACCGCGTACCTTCCGCATCGGTCGCCGAAGCCCGCGCGGACGGGTTGGGCTGGTAGAGGTTCCAGAACATCTCTACGCGGTTTGCCGTCAAGGTGATCCCGTCGGGCGTCGTGGGACGTGTCGCGTCGTTCGGCGGGTTCACCGCGGGGTAGATGAGCACGAGCCCCTCGACCGTCCGTCGCTCTTGAGAAGAAAGCTGAAGCATGGCTCGCAACGCGAGGTAGCCGCCGGCGCTGTCGCCGACGACGACGATCCGACGCGCGGATGGGGCCACGCGCCCGGGTTCGGCGGCGATGGCGCGCAGCTGCGCCACGACGTCGACCTCCGCGGCAGGGGAGTGGTGCTCCGGTGCGAGCCGGTAGCTGATGGACAGCACACGGGCCTGCGTCGACAGCGCCATGTATGCCGCCACATCCGCCACGAATTCGGTGTCTCCGTAGACCCAACCGCCTCCGTGCGCATACACCACGAGGGTGTCGGCATCGGCGCCGGCGGGCGTAAACAGTCGACCGCTGAGGGCTTCGCCGTCGCGCAGTGCAATGACGATATCCCGCTCGGTCACCTGTCCGCGATACGAACCCATGAGGGCTCGCAGATTCGGCGTGTTGGCGCGGATGCCGTCAAGCGTCACGGCCTCTTCGCGGGGACGGATGCTTAGCAGCTGTTCAGCCAGCGAAGCCACGCTCGGCGCCACTGAATGTAGCAGCTCTCTCGCCATGGTTCACTTCTCCTTTCCCTGCGGCGCGTGCAAAGCGGTAAGCGCCGAGTCCACCGTCGACCGGAATGTCGATGCCGTTCATCCACGCTATGTCCGGTCGGGCCATTAGCGCTGCCACAGCAGCGATGTCGACCGGAGTCGCGAGGCGCCCGACCACGGCGCGCGCCTCGTCGATCACTGTGTCGCCGATGGTCTGACGGAAGTCTTCGAGAATGGGGGTTGTGACGGGACCGGGGCTGATGCTGTTGACTCGAATGCCGCGGGCGATCAGCTCGACGGACATGAGCTGGGTAAGCACGATCACGCACTCCTTCGTAAAGGGGTATGCTGCCGCGCCTTCGATTCCCTGCTCTGCAATCCATGCCAGCTGGTCATCGGTGTCAAGATCGAGGAAGCCGACGACGCCCTCAGCGCGGTTTCGCCAGCCCGAGCCGGCGAGTGAAGCGATGTTCGTAATGAAGCCGCCGCGATCGATCCGGGGCACGCAGACATCTGCCATCCGCCGATAGGCGGTGACGTTCACCAAAAGCTGGGTCTGGACCGGCGCGGTGCCGGGGACTCCTGCGACATTGAACAGCCCGTCGAGTCGATCCGGCAGCTGCGCCGCAACGTGTTCGAACCCCGCTTGGTCGGTGAAGTCGGCGGTGATGCTCGCGGTCCACGGCCCGGCCGCGGTGTTGCGGTCGATGGCCACCACCTCCGCGCCCTCGCGGTGCAGCCGCTCAGCCACGGCCAGGCCGATGCCTGACGCGGCGCCGGTCACTGCGAACGTGCGACCTGATAGGTCCTTGCTGATGTCGTCACTCACGGAATACTCACATCCTTGTCCATTTCGGTGAGGGAATCATGGATCCCGAACGATGCTCCACTGTTGCCGGACAACAGGACCCAGCGCAACCGATTTCCGCTATATGACAGAAACGTCGCTCAACGCAACGCAACTCGCTCCCACCAAGTGTTAGTTTGCCGCCTAGCGGAAAAGGTTTGTGTTTGGTCGGGAGCGCGCTGATGCTGGAGTGCATCGCAGAGGCGCACAGAAAGGCTGGCGCGGTACTAAGGCACGCAAAATCAAAAAGGAGACTTCAATGACTGGTCGTTATCTCAAGCCCATGGTGGCACTGGCGAGCCTCAGCGTGCTCGCCTTGACCGGTTGTGCAGCAACCAGCACGCCTGCGGTGTCCGAGGACAGCCCCGCGGGCGGGGAGCTCACCACTATGTCGGTCGCCATACTCCCGGGACAGAGCGTCGCGGTGCTCCAGCTGGGTGACGAGCAGGGCTACTTCGAAGATGAAGGCCTTGAACTTGACCTGCAGCTGGCCAACGTCGGCTCGTCCATCGTCACCGGTGTCATGCAGGGCAGCTACCTCGTCGGTAACGCGTCTCCGGTGGCGATCCTCACTGCCGCCAGCCAGGGTGCCCCGCTCAAGTACGTTTCCGCGTCGTCGGTCGTGCACGACGGCGCTCCATACACCGCGTCCGTCGTCACGGACGACCCGAGCATCAAGAGCTTCAAGGACCTCGCTGGCAAGACCGTGGGCATCAACGCGGTCAAGGGCGGGTTGGATGTCTGTCTCCAAGCCGCGCTCAAGGCGAACGGACTGTCCACTGACGCCGCCTCACCGCTCGAGCTGCCCCCGCCGCAGACCCTCGCCGCGATCGAACAGGACCAGGTGGATGCCGGCATCCTGTTCGAGCCGTTCGGCAGTGCGGCAGTGGCCGCAGGCTTGACCAAGATCGGTGACGCGTGCGCGGAGGGCCAGCCGGACGGTACCCCGTTCGGCATCTTCTTCGCCAGCGAGGCTGCGACGACGGAGCGCGCGGACGACCTCGACGGCTTCAAACGTGCCTGGGCGAAGTCGGTCGAGTACACCAACGCCAACCCTGAACTGCTCAAGGAGCAGTCGGCGAAGCTCTCCGACGGTGCGCTCAAGCCCGAGGACATGTTCATGATGCGCGACGCTTCTGAAGCCTCGAGCGAAGTGCTGGAAGAGCTCGTCGATAACATGGTCGAGTTCGGGGTCATCGGCTCTGTGGAGTCCGTCGAGGGTTTCTTTGAATGACGAACTTGCAGACGGAGCGCCCCACCGAAGTGGCGCATCCGACCATCCCACGTTCGGAGCCTGAGAGCAACCGGACTCCGGTCCGACTCTGGTCGAGCCGCAAGCCGTTGCTGGGCATCGGGGGTGTCATCGGCATCCTGGTCGGGTGGGAGGTGCTGAGCCGTACGAACGTGCTGCCCAGCACGTACTTCCCGCCCGCCTCGGATGTCCTCTCGACCCTGATGGCCCAGGTTTCGCAGACGGCGTTCTGGAACTCAGTATCGCTGACGCTGCAGGGCTGGCTCGCCGGGCTGCTGATCGCCGCCGTCATCGGCCTGATCCTGGGCGTACTCTGCGGCTCGAGCAAGCTGATCCACGACTTCTTCCGCATCACGATCGAACTGCTCCGGCCCATCCCACCGGTCATCCTGATCCCGCTGGCGATCCTGCTGCTCGGCGTCAACCAGCAACTGAAGGTGTTCCTCGTGACCTACGGAGCGGTATGGCCGCTTTTGGTGCAGACCATCGCCGGTTCGCAGGCCATGAACGCCGTCACCGTCGAGATGACCCGGTCATACCGGCTGACGCGGTTCCAGCTGTTCAAGATCCGGATCATGTCGGCATCGCCTTACATCGCCACCGGATTCCGCATCTCCGCGACGATCGCACTCATCGCCGCCATCGTCGCAGAGATGGTCGGCGGGGTACCGGGCCTCGGTGGGGACATCCTCGCGGCGCAGAACAACAACAATGAGACCGGCATGTACGCGTTGATCCTGGCAGTCGGAATCGTCGGACTGATCGTGAACTCCGTGTTCCAGTTCGTGGAGGGCAAGGTCCTGTTCTGGGATCACTCGCACCGCCCCAAGGAGGGTTGATCATGAGAGTCATAGCCAAGACCGGCTGGCAGCTCCTACTCCCGGTGTCCATCTTCGTGGCATGGGCCGTCTGGACCACAGCGAACCCCGCAATGTTCTTCCCCACGCCCGCACGCATCTGGGAGGCGTTCCAGAGCGGGTACCTCGGCGAGGGACTGGTCCGGCACGTGCTGCCGAGCCTTGCGAACCTCGGCCTGGGCCTGCTGATCGGTGTGTTCGCCGGTCTCGCGCTCGGGCTCATCCTGGGACTGTCCAAAACCCTCGACTACTTGCTTCAGCCGATCCTCGACTTCGGGCGTGCAATGCCGCCGCCCGCGATCCTGCCGTTCGCGATCCTACTCCTGGGTGTCGGGTATGAGATGAAGGTCGGCCTCATCGCCTTCGGCGTCATGTTCCCGGTGCTGCTGAACACGATCGACGGGATCCGGTCCCTAAACTCGACTATGCGTGCGATGACCGAGGTGTACCGTCTCCCCGTAGGGATGCGACTGTTCCAGGTGTGGCTGCCCGCCGCGAGCCCGCAGATCCTGGCCGGCTTCCGCACGAGCCTTGCGATCGGTCTCCTGCTCATGGTCGTCAGCGAGATGGTCGCTTCGACACAGGGCATCGGCTTCTTCCTCCTACAGTCGCAGCGTACGTTCGCGATTCCCGAGATGTGGGCTGGCATGCTCCTGCTCGCCATCATCGGCGTCGCGCTGATCGCGATCTTCTCGGCGATCGAATCTCGCCTCCTGCACTGGCACATCAAGTCAGCCAAGTAACCCACGAGAACGGAACTATCATGGCAAATGGACGCATCGTTCTCGAAGTCGAGAACGTACGAAAGGTCTACGGAAGCAAGGGCACCTCGTTCACCGCGATCGATGATGTCTCGCTTACCGTCCGCCACGGCCAGATCATGTGTGTGGTAGGCCCATCGGGCGCTGGCAAGACCACTTTGCTGAAGTGCATCGCCGGACTCCTCAACACCACATCGGGCAGGGTCGTCGTCGACGACGTCGTCGTCACCTCACCTCCGCCCACACTGGCGATGGTGTTCCAGGACTACCAGTCGTCACTCCTGCCGTGGATGCGGGTCGAGGCGAACGTTGCACAGCCGCTCATCGCGCGCGGCATGAAGAAGCGCGACGCGCTGGCGACAGCGCGCGAAACTCTCGAAGCGGTCGGCCTTGCCGGTGCCGAGCGAAAGTATCCGTGGCAGCTTTCAGGAGGCATGCAGCAGCGTGTCGCGATCGCCCGAGGCCTCGCGTACAAGCCCGAAGTGCTCCTGATGGACGAGCCCTTCGCCGCGGTCGACGCCCAGACCCGCATGGAGCTGGAAGACCTCGTGCTCTCGCTGCGCGCGCGGTTCGACATCACCATCCTCCTGGTCACCCACGACATCGATGAGGCCGTGTACCTCGCCGATCAGGTCGTCGTCCTGTCCAAGGCACCGACAACCGTGGTGGACCTGGTGTCCATCCCCTTCGGCCAAGAGCGCAACCAGATCGACACGAAGGACGACCACCGGTTCTCAGAGCTGCGCGGCCGTGTCCTCGGCATGATCGCGCACTGACCCACGAAAGGACTGACGATGCTCAGCAGCACTTTGACGACATACCAGGCATACGACCCAGCACTACTCGACCCGATCGGCGAGGTCCCAAACCTCACCGCGTCCGATGTCGACCGCGCTGTCGAGCTTGCCACCGAAGCGCAGCTGTCGTGGGCGGCTGACCTGGACACCCGCCGCGTAGCGCTGCGCGAGGTCGTGCACCGCATTCGTGCCGACGCGGACCGCCTCGCACGCCTAGTGTCGCTGGAGCAAGGCAAGGACCTGAAGCTGGCGAACGTTGAAGTGGCCATGACAGCCGCGATCTTCGAGTACTACGCGAACTTCGAATGGTCCGACCTGCGCCTTCCAGACCGCGACAACCGGCAGGTGACGGTGCAGCTGCGCCCCTACGGTGTTGTCGCGGCTGTCACGCCATGGAACTACCCTCTGTCCCTCTTAGCCCCGAAGGTCGCTCCCGCGCTCATCGCTGGAAACACCGTCATCGCCAAGCCGGCCGCGACCACGGCGCTGTGCACGGTTGCGCTCGTCGACCTCATGAACGAGGTGCTTCCCGAAGGGGTCCTGCAGTGTGTCACCTCCAATGCTGGTGCCACCCGTGGGCTCGCCAGTCACCCTGGCGTCGCCAAAGTGTCCGTCACCGGTTCCGGCCCGACCGGACAGGCGATCATGCGCCGTGCGGCGGACCGCATGCAGCGCGTCACGCTCGAACTGGGCGGCAATGATCCTGCGATCGTCACGGCAGACGTGGACATCCCCGAGGCCGCACGCCGCATCGCAGCATCCGCGTTCCGCAACGCAGGCCAAACCTGCATCTCGATCAAGCGGGTATTCGTCGACCGGAGCGTCGAGAGCGAGTTCACCGACGCGCTCGCTGGAGTCGTGAGCGCCCTTCAGGTCGGGCACGGCGTCGCGCAAGGCACGGACATCGGACCCGTGCACACCGCCAAGCAGCGCGATTTCGTTATTGATCTCATCGACGACGCTGTGCGCTCCGGTGCCCGCATCGTGACCGGGGGGGACAAGGGGAGCGACCTGCCGGGCCACTTCGTGGCCCCAACCGTGGTCACCGACATCGATCCCGCGGCCCGCCTCGTGGTCGAGGAGCAGTTCGGCCCCGTCCTTCCCGTCGTCGCCTTCGACGGCATCGACACCGCGATCGAACTTGCCAATGCCGGTCCGTTCGGCCTCGGCTCGTCAATCTGGAGCGCCGATCTCGACGCGGCCTACGCCATTGCCGAGCGCATCAATGCCGGAACCGTGTGGATCAACCAGCACACGGTCGTGGAACTGGATGCACCGTTCGGCGGCTGGAAGGAGAGCGGGCTTGGCCGAGAGCGAGGCGCGTGGGGTCTAAACGAGTATCTGCAGACCCGCACCGTGAATGTGGCGCTGTGACAGACCAGGAGGAGACAGAGATGGAAAACGTCAACGCGAATCGCAAAGTCGTCGTCGTCACGGGGGGCGGTTCCGGGATCGGGCGCGCGTGCGTCGAGAAGTTCCTAGTAGCAGGTGACTGGGATGTCGTCGCGGCAGACCTGCAGTTCCCGAACGGAACGAGCGCTCCCACGGGGGAGCTCCAAGCCCACATGGATGTCAGCGATCCGAGCATGGTCGACGAGGTCTTCGCGACGATCGTGCGCGAGGTCGGGCCGATCCACGCCGTCGTTCACTGCGCCGGGATCAAAGGCGACAGGGTCTCGGTCGGCGAATACCAGCTCTCTCGCTGGCAGCAAATCATCAACGTCAACCTCAACGGCACGTTCTACGCGATGCGCTCCGCTCTGCCGCACCTGGCTGACACCCGTGGTTCGTTCGTCGCGATGGCATCAACTTTGGGGCTGATCTCTTCCCGTCACACGTCCGCCTACACGGCCGCTAAGCACGGCGTCGTCGGCCTTGTGAAGTCGGCCGCGCTCGATTACGCAGACTCCGGAGTGCGCGTGAACGCCATTGCCCCGGCGTTCATCGATACGCCCTTCCTGCAGATCTCGACGGGTGTCGACGACATGCAGGAAGTGCTCGACAAGCATCCTCTCGGCAGGTTGGGACGTCCCGAGGAGGTTGCAGCGATGGCACTGTTCCTGTCCACGGAGAATGCGGCGTTCACGACAGGTAGTGTGTTCAGCGTCGACGGCGGGTACACCGCGCAATGACGATCGAGTCCGACACGGCACCGGCGAGGACCGCGACTAGGGTGCAGAGGCCCGGCGTGCAGACGCTTCAGTCCGTCGACCGGGCGCTGGCCATCCCAATCCTGCTCCAGCAGGAGGGAACCATGTCGCTGACTGAGATCGCGCGACGCATCGAAGTGCCGACGAGCACCACCAGACGGCTGCTGATGGAACTCATCGACGAGGGCTTCGTCGAGCGGACGGGCAGCCGTAGCTACGTTGCCGGCCACTACCTGCGCGACATGGTCGTCTCACGGGCCTCGTACGGCGAGCTGCTGCGCGTCGCCGATCCCGTGATGGAGCGCCTCGCGGTATCGTGCCGCGCGACCACGCACCTGCACGTCGCGGTAGACCCGTTCCTGCGCGTGCTGCGTTCGATCAGCGACAAGCGCCACTTCGCGGCGGAGAATCTACAGGGCCTCCAGCTCGACATGGCATCGACCGCGCCAGGTGAAGCGATCCTGTCGTTCGCCGACAACGGTCGCCTGGAGCGCGCGCTGAACGACCCGCGCGTGCCGCAGGTCAACCGATCACAGCTCCGCAGGAACCTCGACGAGGCACGGCTGCAGGGACTGGTCATGCGGTCGCCGAAGCACAACGTGATCGAACTTGCGGTGCCGATCCGCGACACGTCGGGTCAGTGCTTCGGAGCGATCTCCCTGCAACGGACCGGCGTCCACAGCGACGACCCCACGCCCGAAGCAGCCGGGCGCATCCTCATGCGGAGCAAACAAGAGATCGAAGCCCAGCTCGCGGAATCCGTCTGGGTCTTCCGCGACGAACCCGGCTTCCCGAGCGAAGCCACCACGAAGACAACTTCAGAGACGGAGACCCAATGAAAGTCATACTGCTGGGAACGAACGGCGGCCCTCGGCCCAACCCCGACCGTGCCGCTCCTGCGAACGCCGTCATCATAGGGTCCGACATCTATGTGATCGACTGCGGTGACGGCGCGGCCCGTCAGCTCGCGCTGGCCGGGCATCGTGCGCAGGACGTGAAGGCGATCTTCGTGACGCACCACCACGTCGACCATACGGCGAGTCTTGGGTCCTTCCCGGTACTCGCCTGGACCGACGGACGTAAGGATGCGATGCAGGTCGTCGGACCAGCGCCGACCAAGAGCTTCGTCGAGCTGAGCTTTGAGGCGTTCCGCACTGAGATCGAGGCGCGCATCGCAACGACCGGGCGCGCCGACATCCGCCAGAACGTCGAGGTGACAGACATCCATGAGCAGGCGGGGATCTTCCAAGTCTACGAAGACACGAACGTCCGGGTCACGGCGACCCTGGTTGACCACAAGCCGCTCACACCGGCACTGGCCTTCCGATTCGACTCCGACGAGGGAAGCGTCGTCTTCTCTGGCGACACGGCCTACTGTCCGGCGCTCATCGACCTGGCCAACGGCTGCGACCTACTGGTGCACGAGGCGATCCACGCACAGTCTCTCAGCCTGATGAACAGTGGGACGAACGCTCCGCGATTCATGGACCACATGCTGAGCAACCACACGACTGCGGCCGACGTGGGCACAGTCGCGAGTCTAGCTGGAGTGCAGCATCTTGCCCTCACCCACCTCGCTCCCGGAACGAAATCGGTGACCGACGAGATATGGGAGGAAGAGGTGCGCAAGACCTACGAAGGACCACTGTCCATCGGCCGGGACCTGCTGACGTTCGAGATAAACGCGTCTCGCACGACACCACGCACGGAACTGCAATCGATAGCCATGAGCGGGTCCTCATCCGGAGGCCGCTGAATCCAGCCCACCGAGCGGGTGGCTCACGTCACGGCACAGCCACCACCGACCGCGCGCTGGCGGCTCCAAACACTCCCGGACGCACGCCGACGACCTTTACGAACGAGCGATCGCGGTGATCCACGACCGAGTCGCGAACCCCGAGCTATCCCCCTGTCGTGGTGGCAGAGCGGTACCCGTGACCCCGCGCAACCTCCACATGCTGTTCGAGAAGCGGGGCGAGATAATCTCCACTCGGATTCTCGCTGAGCCGCTGGTCGGCACCCGTGCCGACCTCTGCGATCCCCCCACTCAGCGGCGCCTCTGTCTCCGACATCGCCGCGAGCTGGGGATTCAGCACCCTCGCACTCCTCTCAGGAGTTCCGGTCTACGGTATGAAGCCGGGCGAGTGGCACAGCATTGCGCTCAGGGAACAGTGACGAGGTACTTGATCACGTCGCTTCGGTCCGCCGCGATTGCAGAGAGCACGTCGGCGATCGCGCTGAGCTCGATGGTCTCGGAAACATCGAGCTCGGGTCGAGCATGCCCGAGTCGATCGCCGCGAGCAGCGTGCGCATCATCGTGAGATCCCCCCAGCCCACACGGTCGTGCTCTTGTAAAGCACTTGGAGGAAATCGTCCTCCGTCGACCTCGATGCCAGACCGAGGATCGCGATCCTGCAACCGATTCCCACGGCGTCGAACTCACCCGTGATGGTCTGGGCAGTCCGAAGCATCGCCTGTAATGGCATTATCGGCATCATCACCCGACTGGAAAACAAAGTAGCCGGCCTCGCTGATTTCGAGTCGCGGCTGCGCCAGGCGATTGACGAGAAAAAAGCGGTGCTGGCCGACTTCGAGAGCTAGGAAGGGAAACCGTTCAAGTACGAGGACAAGCTCAATCAGGCGAGAGCGACTTGCGTTGAGCTCGATGACAAATTGAAGGCGTCCCTCGAGCCGGCAAAAGCCGCCGCAACGAACGAGGAAGAGGCAGTAAAGCCACAGACCCAAGACTGGCGGAGATGAGGAGGCTTAATGCCGCCAGCTTCCCCAGCCGGCCCGGCTCCGGGAAGTCATCCCCGGCCGTCGCCCGCCCCGCGACCCGGACCCGGCCGGCCGATCGGAACGTGCAGAGGAACGGCTGCGACCGTTGACGGCAACTGAAAATTGCAGTAGCCATCTGAAAACCAGAGGCGGTGTGCCGGACGAAGGTCGGGCACACCGCCTCTGGTCGTTTATCGCTACGAGCGAGAGTCGGCCAGTGGGCTTTCCCCTTGTGTGTCGTTGGTAGGAGCCTGCGACGGTTTCTCGGGCCGAGCTGAGGGACGCTTGCGGCGTTTGGCTGCTGCGTTTTCCAGGCCGAGCTTTTTGAGTTCTTCTTCGCTCCAGCCGTCCCGCGTGGCGCGGACGTAGGCCCGCTTGTCCTCGCGTTCGGCTTCGGCCAACTGTTCTTTCAGGTCGGCGATCCGCTGCCGTGCCTGGACGAGGGCGGTAACGGATTCGATCCGGGAGTTGAGTAGTTGCCGCGCTCTTTCCTGGGTGCTTTCAATGCTGATGATCGCCATGGTTATACGTTAGGTCGTGGCGCCGACAGAGTCTCGAAGGTTAGCCCGGTGCGTCATCTTTACATCGGGTTTCGTGGCCAAGATGGGTTGACTGCGCGTCCCGGCGCTTAGATGCGGTTCGCTCTGTGGTGAGTGCTTCCTGATGTGTTTTCCCTACCCCGTTCTTTTCGGCACGCTTTCGAATACATGGCCGCGAAGTGAATCGGCCAGTCGGAGCCGGTGGTCCGTGGAATACCGGAGGGAGCGCAGCGAGCGGAGGATATGCCGCGAAAGCCGCCGGTGGAGACTTGCCGAGAGAAGGGAGGACAGTACACTCCACCGCCGACACAGAACGGCAAAGCCGTCAGAGATTCGAGCGCGACAGCGCACCTTTGATGCTTTAGGGTCAAGCCCCCGCACAAAGTAGCTTGCTCCGCAGTCGGCGTTACGCTTGCGGAGCAAGCTATACACTTACACCCGTGTAAGTGGTGAATCCTTTCGACAAAGAGTTGTCTCTCGGGCACACTGGTGAGTGTGGTCCCCGTGCCGGGGTCGCTGCGCTGGGCTGTTGATGGGAAGGGGAGATGGGTGAACGAAGAGAATTCCTCCCGCTCCCGGCTCTCGCGCCGGCGCCGCGCAAACGCGCCGGCTGGGACAAAGAAGCGCCGCGACGTCTGGGTCACGGCAGAAGAGGAAGCCTCTCTCATCGCGCGTGCGGCCAGGGAGCGGGTGACGGTGCCCAACCTGCTGGTTTCCGCAGCGCTGTCGGAGCATTCCGATTCACCGACCGAGCGCCGGGCCATTGCCGCGGAGTTGATGTCTCTGCATAACCTGCTGGCCCGGTCCTCGAACAACATCAACCAGCTTGCGCGGCAGGCAAACGCCACCGGCGAGTTCCCCGCTGAAGCCCGTGAAGCGCTCAAGCACGTCCGCAAAGTGGCGATGCGGATTGACGGCGCCATTGACGGGCTGATGTAGGGATGATCCCGAACATCACCCGCGGTTTGCGGATGGCCGGCCTCATGGTCTACCTCGCCTCCACGGACACCGACAAGACGAAGAACGCACACACCGAGCCGCACCTGGTGGCCGGGGATGCGGCCATCATGGCCTGGTACGACAACGGCGTACTGGACCGTGACGATGCCCTGGCGATTGCCAAGCATCTGGACCGGCCGCGCAAGGCGTTCGGAGTTTCGGTTCAGATCAAGGACATGCAGTGGGGTGCGGCCAGGAAGGAGCGCGTCCACGTCGGTTACAAGGACGCGAGCGTGTGGCATTGTTCGCTGAGCCTGCGCGCAGAGGAAGGCGCGCTGACCGACCAGCAGTGGGGTGATATCGCGAACGACTTCGTGGACTCGATGGGTTTCACCGAGGCCAGCGGCAAGGCTCGCTGCCGGTGGGCTGCGATTAACCACGGAACCAGCGAGAACGGCAACCACCACATCCATATCGCGGTGTCCCTGGTCCGTGAGGACGGCACCAAGGCATCCACGCATGGTGACTACAAGCGGGCTCAGCAGACCTGCCGGGAGCTGGAGGTCAAGTACGGGTTGGAACAGCTCTCCACGGTGCACGCCGCGCGTGGTTACGATCGTGCGGAGAAGGCCACTGCGGTCAGGGATGACCGTGAAATGCACCGGTGGTCGCTGGCACGGAAGGTGCGTGCCAGCGCGGGCGCGTCAGTATCCGAGGCGGAGTTCGTCCGCCGCGCCCGCGACACCGGATTACTGGTCCGGCCGCGCTACGCGAAGAACACCACGGACGTCATTGTTGGGTACTCCGTAGCCGAGCGGCCCAGACCGGGGGAGCGGCCTATTTGGTTCGGTGGCGGCACCCTCGCCTCCGACCTCAAGCTCACCGCCCTGCGGGAAGGATGGAGGGACTCGCCACAGTTGGCGATGGAAGCTGCAGCCGAATGGAACGCAGCTGCACGCAATAAGCGCAAGGTGTCCAGGACCGGCCCCGAGAAGACAATGCCTCCGGCAGAAATGTGGGTGGAGTACACCCGCAACGCAACGCAACTGGTCCAGCAGCTGCGGGCACTGCCGCATGATGATCACGCCACGTGGGCGAAAGCTGCACGGGAAGTATCCGGTGCATTCGCGGCATGGTCGCACCAACTGGAACCAACGCCCGGACCGCTGGCGGCCACCGCGGCTGAACTGTCCCGCACAGCCCAGCTCCGCGCACCCAAGGCACACGGAAAACCCGTCCCCCTGCCGTCCATTGCCGGGACGGCGATGCTGTTCATGGCGGCATCGGGCAAGAACAAAACGGCTGCCCAATCAGCGCTCATGCTGCAGCTGGTCAACACGGCCTTCGCCATCCACGAAATGCACCAACAGTCCGGGCGAACGAGGGAAGCGCAGCGGATCCGTGCCATCGTCACCGAGCAGTTGAAACCGTTCGCAGCGTCCATGCCCCGACCTGTCCCGGCCGGCTCACCGGAGCAGGCAGCACCCGGGCAGAGGCCTGTGCCGAAGTGGGTGGAGCTTGGCCTTCGCGGCCTGGCTCCCACCCGTCCAGGGTTGGCCGTGCCGACCACTCCCACAGCAGCCAGAACCCGCCAACACACCGGGCGCGAGTCCGGACCCGTGCTCGACCGATAAAGAACCACGCCAAGGGATAAGGGGAACGCCATGAGTGAATCCGACGGAATGGATGATGTCCTGGACAACGGCATGCGGCAGACGCTGCTGATGGCATCACGCCTTGCCGAAACACTTGCCCGCCGCCGGCAGGAATCCTTACGGCAGCAGGAACACCGGGACGACCAGGCACTATATGACGCCGGGACACGCCTCGCGGCCGAGCGCAGTGCCGCACGCGCGGCACTGGCGCCAGTGGAGAAAGACCAGTGGTGGGACAAAGCGCAGCCCAATGACATCGCCGTCGCGCATGCTGTCGCGGAGGGCTGGAAAGACCATGACCCCGCCGCCTTGGCAGCCTCGGAAAGAATCCGTGAGGAAGTCCTGACGCGCTACGCCGTTGACACCCACGACGTCAGTGCGGATGCCGCCTATCTGGAGTCATATATCCAAACCATCACCACGGAAAAGGCGCGGCAGGACGCGCTGGCAGCCAGCCAGGACGAGACGCGCAAGGCGGCCGCCGAACACGAGAAGGCCATGGCGCTGCTCGCAGCGGCCCGTGCCGAAGAACTCCGCGCCCAGGCAGAGAAACTGGCCGCGGAAATGGAACGCCATCAGGTACCCGTCGAGTACCTGGCCAACCCCGAGCTCGCCCAGGCCTTGGAGCGGGCGCACAGCGCGAAAACCCCCAACGCCGTTGCAGCGGCCGATGCCGAGATCAAGGAACGCCTGTTCCTCATCCGCAAGGACGGGGTCAATGGACCCGACATTGACCAACTGCGCAAAGAAACCACCGCCACTATCAACGGTGCCGACGACTCACACTTCAAGGATCCCGCGTTCGTCAAAGTCGTTAAGGAGATGCGCGAAACCAGGCTCCTGGCTGAGGGCGGCTTCACCGGTTCCCAGTCCGCGTCAATGGAACAGCGCTACGAGAGAGTCGAGAAGGAACTCTTCACCCGCCTCGAAGGCGTCGGCCGCAACTTCGAGAACCGCGTCACCGGCAACGACAGCAGCCGGCTCAAAGACCAAGGCCTCCGAGCAGAAACCGCTTCCTCCGCCGGGTATGGTTCAGCGGAGCGTCAGGAAGCTTTCGCCGCCTCCCTGGCAACAACCGGAGCCAATGCAAATCAGATCCGGGGCCGCGCAGCGGCAGAGCGCGGCGAGGGCACCCATCCCAGCGCAGCCGTCACCATGGGCAAAGGCGCAGCCAAGGCAAAAAAGACCCGTACAGGGGAAGCTATAGGTGCGGAGCGGGCTAGGAGCGCTCCCTCACGATAGGACAAATCTTGCTCCCCTCGTCGGACTGAATCAGCGATGCCCGGCGATCATTATCAACCCCGCAAGAAGGGTGGCTGGGTCCTCGACGTCGATCGCGATACTGAGCGCCGCTGCGGCGGCTCCGACAGCGGCGCCGGGCTAAGACCAGCGGACGCAGCAGTTCCCGGCAGCGGCTGCCGGCCGTTTCCTTCCTGGGAGATCTCCCGATAGAACCTTGGGCTCGTCGCCGGGTGGCGTGAGCTGCTAAAGACTAATGCGTCACATTAGCCCGCTCAAGAAGTTAAGCCAGGTCTGCGGAGCCATCCTCCTCGGTCGCTCGTTTCAGCTTTGCTGTCCGCAATGGAGCATGCCGGAGATTAGGAGGTTCGCGGCGTGCACGTCGACTTTTGCCTGCCCGGTTGGTCGTGGGGTGTGCTCCTGGGGAGGGGCGGTCCGACGACCTGGGCGGCGGCCGTGATCCGCGACACGGTCCGCGAGCCGATCTGGATCTGGTTCGTATCGACGACCGTCGTCTTCGGAGCCGCGATTCAGACAAGCTTCATACGCGCAACCTACCGACCAAGGATCGAGGCGCCGCGAATGCAAGCACAGGTACATCTAGAAGGGGAAGGCATTCACTGGTGCGGACTGAACTCCGATCCAGTGATCCGTGGTGAACTCTTCGATCGCCCAGTCGCCGTTGAAGCGGCCCAGGCCGGAGTTTTTCTCGCCCCCGAACATCACGTGTGCCTCGTCATTCACGGTGATGTCGTTGATGTGGGTCATACCGGCTTTGATGCCGCGGGCAAAGGTGACACCCCGCTCGATGTTCCTCGTGAAGACCGCGCTGGAGAGGCCGTAGTTGGTGTCGTTCGCGAGTTCCAGGGCGTGCTCCTGGTTCTCTGCCCGTACAAGGCCGACCACCGGACCGAAGATCTCCTCCGTGAAGAGTTCCATTTCGGCGGTCACATCGGCGAACACATGGGGTGCCACCACTCTGCCCTCGATCGGGCCCGCGTGCACCTGGCGCGCACCCTCGTGGCGGGCTCGGTCGATCTTGCCCACGATGCTGTCGAGCTGCTGGTCGTTGATGATCGGGCCGATGATGGTGCTCGGGTCGGCGACATTGCCGTAGCTGATTGTCGCGACGTGTTCCACGAACTTCTCCACGAACTCGTCGTAGACGGGAGCCTCGACGATGATCCGGTTCACAGACATGCAGATCTGCCCTTGGTGCAGGAACTTGGCCATCGCCGCTGCGCGCACTGCGAGATCGACATCGGCATCGGCGAGCACGACGAACGGTGCGTTGCCACCCAGCTCGAGCGCGACGCGCTTCATGTAGTTGCCGCCGATTGCGACGCGGCCCACGTTCTGGCCCACGGAGGTCGAACCGGTGAATGAGATCAGCGAAGGAGTGCGGTGCTCAACAAAATGATCCCCGATCTCAGCCCCCGAGCCGATAACGACGTTCAGCACCCCGGCGGGGAGGCCCGCTTCTTCGAATATTTTCGCGAGCAGCAAACCGCCGCTGAGCGGGGTGTCGGATGCGGGCTTCAGCACCACCGCGTTGCCGAGCGCGAGTGCGGGCGCCACCGACCGGGCAGAAAGGATGAAGGGGAAGTTCCACGGGCTGATCACGCCGACGACGCCGAGCGGCTCTCGGTAGACACGGTTCTCCTTGCCCGGGGTATTCGACGGAGAAATCCGGCCGTGCACTCGTGACGGGAAGGTCGCCGCCTCCTGCACGGAGTCGAGCACCAGCCCCACCTCTACGGCGGCCTTGAGCGCCGACGAACCTGACTCGGCAGAGATCAGGGTTGCGATATCGTCGCGGTGCGCGTCGATGTACTCGCCTGCGCGCTTGAGCACCGCCGTGCGCTCGCGTGGCGTCGCGGCCGCCCACTGCGGCTGCGCGGCAGCAGCGCTCGCATAGGCTTCATCCACGTCGTCGACGGAGGCCTGGCGGATCGTGGCAATGGGCCGATCGTCGAAGGGATCGCGGGTGACCAGTTCACGTTCGGATCGGCCCTCGCGCCACTCGCCAATGAAGAGCCGAGGGGGGATCTGATCGGCGAAGCCGACGGATGCAGTCTGGTAATTGGTAGTGGTCATGGCGAAATGCTCCTTAGTCCTGTGACGCCGTCCATTCGGCAACAGGGTCGATTCTCATCCTCTGATTGTTGCGTTGCCGCCCTCTCAGCATTTGGCTCACGGTGCAGGAAGCACCGGTATCCGGTGCAGTGCCCGTCCGCCGCCGTCGCTGCCTGTGATGCTGGTGAATCGCAAGCCGTTATGACAAGTGCTAAGGAGAGCGAAATGGGACGTCTGCAGGACAAGGTGGCGATTATCACCGGAGGTGCCGCGGGCATCGGGCTGACCACGGTGCGGCTATTCCTCGAGGAGGGAGCCGTCGTCGTATTCACCGATGTTGACGCGGAACGCGGCCGCAGCATCGAAGCTGAGCTCGCGAGCGACCGCGCCGTGTTTGAATCCCATGACGTGGCCGATGAGGCGCGGTGGCGTGAGATCGTCGGCTCGGCCGCGCAGCGCTTCGGCGGGGTCGACGTGCTGTTCAACAATGCCGGCATCTACCGCATCGCGAGTCTGGCAGAGAGCACCGTTGCTGAGTGGGAGCGGATGTTCGCAGTCAACGTGACAGGTTCCTTCCTCGGGCTCAAGCACGTGCTGCCCGAGATGGCGCGGCGTGGCGGTGGTGCGGTGGTGAACGCCTCGTCCGTGGCCGGCATCATCGGCGCCCCGGACCATGCTGCGTACGGTGCAAGTAAGGGAGCGATCCGCACCCTTACCAAAGACGCCGCGGCAGAGTATGCCCGTTGGAACGTCCGTGTGAACTCGATCCACCCCGGCTATATCCGTACCGCGATGAGCGACTACGCCTCCGCGACGACGAAGCTGTCAGTCGAGGAACTCGGCCGGATGTACCCGCTGGGCCGGATGGGCGACCCGATCGAGGTGGCGAGGGCCGTGCTCTTCCTGGCCTCCGACGAGGCCTCGTTCATTACAGGCGTCGAACTCCCCATCGACGGCGGGTTCACCGCCCTCTGAGCTCATCGGCGCGAACGCCTGCGCGAGGGTCGGGGCAGACTGCGCTGGATGCGGTCGGTTCTGACGCCTGCAGTCAAACGTCAGGGCGGGCTTTTCGCGATTATGTGATGCAGACCCTATCGACGAAGGAGCGTAGTTACCATGTCACTGATCGAACTCGAATCACTGATGCCCGTGCTTACCGGGCCTGATGCACCGGATTTCCGACTTCCCCCGCTTGAGGTGCGCGAACGGTTCGACACCATGCTTGCCGGCCTGCCCATCAAAGACGGCCTCGCTTTCGAGAATGCCGTGGTTGGCGGCGTGCCCGGCATCTGGGCCGTGCCTGCGGAGGCGGAAGCAGACCTGGTCATTCTGTATCTGCACGGGGGTGGGTACGTGAGCGGCAGCGCCGCCGGCTACCGCGGCCTGGCCGGACTGATCGCCGAAGCCGCGGGAGGCCGCGCCTTTGTGCCCGACTACCGGCTGGCACCCGAGCACGTATACCCCGCAGCCCTGGACGACGCGCTTGCCGCCTACATGGGCTTGCTCGACGCCGGCCATGAGGCAGGATCCATCACCATCGCCGGCGATTCCGCCGGCGGAGGCCTCGCCGCAGCCACAGTGCTGGCCGCCAAAGACCGCGGGCTTCCGCTGCCCGGCGCCGTGACCCTGCTCTCGCCTTGGGTCGATCTCGACGGAACGGGGACCACGCTTGAGACGAAGTCGGAGGCAGACCCGCTGATCAGCGCCGAGGGCCTGACCAACTGCGCGCAGGTCTATCTGGGCGACGCCCACGCCGCCGCGCCAGGAGCATCCCCTCTGTACGGCGATTTCACGGGCTTCCCGCCCCTGCTGATCGAGGTGGGCACACGCGAGGTGTTGCTCTCCGACGCCACCCGCCTCGCTGAGCGCGCTGCCGCGGCCAACGTCGACGTGACACTTCGCACCTGGAGGGGCATGGTGCATGTATTTCCGAACCTCTGGTTCGCCCTCTCCGAAGGACCGGAGGCCATCGCCGAACTCGGCGCGTTCGCCCGCCGTCACACCGCGGGAATCACCGCCAACAGCTTTTCATAGAGGAGAAAATAGATGAGCACTGAAGAAACCCCCCGCACCGTCGATGTTGCGGTCATCGGCGCCGGCGCCGCCGGAATCTACGCAATGCACAAGATGACCGAACTCGGTTTCTCGGCAGTCGGCTTCGAGCGCGGCAGCAGCGTCGGCGGCGCCTGGTACTGGAACCGCTACCCCGGCCTGTACTGCGACATCGAGAGCATCGACTACTCGTACTCGTTCTCCGAGGAACTGCAGCAGGAGTGGGTGTGGAAGCGCAAGTACTCCACCCAGCCCGAGATCCTGAGCTACTTCGAGTGGGTGGCAGACCGGCTGGACGTGCGCAAGTCTTTCCTGTTCAACACCTCGGTCACGGACGCCGTCTGGAGCGATGAAAGCCAGCGTTGGCGCGTAAACACCGATACCGGCGTCGTGCTGGACGCCCGATTCATCATCGGCGCCACCGGGCCGCTGTCTACTCCCAAGATCCCGGAGTTCGAGGGCGCCGAGGGCTTCAAGGGTGAAATCCTGGCGACTGCACGCTGGCCGCGCGAGCCGCAGAACTTCGCCGGCAAGCGGGTGGCCGTCATCGGCACCGGATCCTCCGGCGTTCAGGTGATTCCGGTCGTGGCAGAGCAGGCGGAGCAGCTGTTCGTCCTGCAGCGCACGCCAAGCTACGCAGTGCCCGCCCACAACCATCTGCTCCAGCAGCCCCACATTGACGAGGTCAAGAGCGACTACCGTGGCTACCGGGAACGGGCCCGCCAGACACCCTTGGGAGTCTTCACCGGGAGCAGTGGCAAGAACGCCAGCGAGGTCACCGTGGCGGAGCGCGAGCTGGAGTTCCAGAAGGCCTACGACTACGGCAGCACCGTGAAGTTCGGCTCGTCCTTCAACGACCTGCTGATGGACCCCGAGTCCAACAAGGCTGCGGCGGAGTTCTTGGCCAACAAGATCCGCTCCCGCGTTGTGGATCCGGCAGTTGCGGAGAAGCTCATTCCCAGTGGCTACCCGATCCTCACCCGCCGGCTCTGCAGTGAAAACAACTACTACGAGGCATACAACCGGCCCAACGTCACGCTGGTTGACCTCTTCGAGGAGGAGATCGTCCGCCTTACCCCAGAGGGGATCGAGACCACCAAGGGCACCTACGAGGTGGACGTGATCATCCTGGCCACCGGCTTCGATGCCTTCACCGGCGCCCTGCGCGCCATCAACATCGTGGGCCGCGAAGGCAGGACCCTGCGCGGGAAGTGGGACGAATCGCCGAGCACCTACCTGGGTATCGCCGTCTCCGGGTTCCCGAACCTGTTCACCGTGGTGGGCCCGCTGGGCGGTGCCGGAATCAGCAACGTGGTCCTCAACATCGAGCAGCACATCGAGTGGATCGGGGACTTCCTGACCACGCTGCGTGATCAGGGTGCCACGAGCTTCAACGCGGACCCGGATGCCGAGCAGGATTGGGTGGACAAGGTCGCCGAAGTGGCTGATGCCACCCTGTTCCGCTACGCGAACAGTTGGTACACGGGCAGCAACATCGAAGGAAAGCCCCGCGTTGTGCTGCAGTGGGTGGGGGGAGTTTCGGAGTACGAGCGCATTCTGCTCGAGTGCGCCAAGGAGAACTACCGCGGATTCCATATCGTGGCTGCCGATCAGCCCGAGTTCGTGGGCGCCGCAGCCAAGTAGGACCGCATCCGATGCGGATCCCCCCAGGGGATGCCCCCGGGGGATGCCCCCGGGGGATGCCCCCCCGGGGGCAAGGCGGGCCCGGACCCACTTCCAGTGGAGTCCGGGCCCTTCGCGCGCGGTGCTGGTGGCTCGTTCCCGTGCTGGCGTACGGCGCCGCGGTCAGGCTGCCAGGCGCGCGTTTCGCCAATCGCTTGGCAGTGCGTCGTGCTCCCGCTGGAAGACGCGGGCGAACGTCGAGAGGTCGCTGAAGCCCGATTGCCGGGCGATCTTGCTGATGCTGATGTTCGAGGAGCTCAGCAGGAACGCGGCGCGGCGGACCCGCTCGGAGCGGATCGCGGCGGCCGGGCTGCTGCCGTTTTCCTCGAACACCTGGAACACCAAGCGGCGGGAGACGTGGAACCGTTCGGCGAGTGTCAGCGGGGTGAGGTGGTGCTCGTGCGCATTGGTGCGGATGAAAGCGGACATCGCCTGGTAGAGGGAAGTGCGTTCCATGTGGGCGGGCGCCGCCCGGCCCACAGCGCTTTGGATGGCCAGTGCGCTGAGGTCCAGGATGGTCTGTTGCAAAATCTCGGAGGGGGACTCGCCGACTGATCCGTCGGATTCGATCAGGCCTTCCACGAAAGATCGAAGCATGCCCATCTCCGCGTGTGCGGCATTGAACGGCCGGGTCAGTACCTGCAGCTGCTCGGCTTGCGGGACGGGGAGGGCTGCGCGCGGGATCTTGAGCACAATCTGCTCGAGGCGGCCGTAGCAGACCAGGTCGTAGGGAAGGAAGCTGGCGGTGAAACAGGCGCTTCCGCGATCGAGTTGAACGGTGCGTTCGGCCTGCTTCACCGTGAAGGGGTCGGCACGGCACACCGAGAGGAACAGGCTGTTGTCGTCGCTCAGGCTGATCCCGCGCCGGGTCCGGATCGTCGTGCTTTGCGTGTGGGAGACATGGTTGACGGAGGCGCTGGCACCCAGCCGCATGACGCGCAGCTTCCCCAGGAATGATTCGTGCGCGCTCTCCACGTCGAGCGGATTGAACGCGTCAGCGATCACCGTCCGCCACTCCTCGATGCTCGCAGCTGTGATGGTGGGCAAGCCGGTCACTCCAGACACCCGCCCCGATGCTCGCGGGGGCTGCAGCCGTACGCTGCACGGTAGATGCGCGAGAAGTGCGCCCGGTTGAAGAACCCCCAGGCAGCGCCGATGTCGCCGACGCTCATCCAGTGATACTCCGGATCGTTCAGCATGCTGCGGCACTTCGCGAGCCGTCGGGCGCGGATCCAGGCAGAGGCCGTCGTGCCCTCGGCTTGGAAGATCTTGTGCAGTTGCCGGGTGGAAACGAAGATGGCTGCGGCGATCCGGCGTGCGTCGAGATCAGGGTCGATAAGGTTTGCCTCCGCATAAGCGGCAGCCTTGACGAAATCGGGCGAGCAGGACGGTGCGCTCTCTGCGGAGCGCACGTGCTCTGCGAACACCGCACAGGCAAGTTCGACGGCGGAACGCACCACCCGCTCGCCCGCCCAGCCGTGCAGCTGGCCCGCGTTCTCCGCGAGTTTGGTGAAAAAGGGGGAAACAGCCAGGCCGAGCCCGACGGTGGGCCGTATTCCGGGGGAGACCTTCTTGCGGAAGGCCTCGAACGGGATCAGGATCGCGTTGACCGGCAGCTGGAGTATGACCGCACGGTATCCTTGCGCCGCGGTGAGGGTGAACGAGGCTTCCCAGTCGAAGATCGTGAACTCCCCCGGCTGCACGATGGTCTCAATGCCGCCCTGCTCCAGGCAGACCACGCCTGAGAGCTGGTAACATACCACCGCTTCCCGGCGGACGTCCGCTGCGATGTGGCCGAGGTGCCTGTGCACGGTATGCGACGGCGCGTCGACGACGCTGAGCCGGATATCCCCGAGCAGGCTCGAGACGATGGTAGCGGCGGATGCGCCCGCACCAAAGCCGGTGACGTCCACCGGGAGCAGCACGTCACCCAGCGCTGCTGCCCAGCTGGCAGTGTCGAGCGACTCCGTCATCCGGATCGGTGCCGAGGCAAGAAGAGTTGACATTCCCGGCGACCTCCTTTGGTTTGTTGCGCGCGCAGCCTGAATGCGGACGTTGCTGGCACCCGCCCATCCGCCGCTAACGGCCAGGGATGTGAAGCTTCTCACTATTCTGGGGAATGGCGTGGGGGTTCGCATTGCCTGCACGGAAGTGCGTTATCGAAATCGTGCAAATCCCGGCGGTTCTTAGGTCTCGGCGGTTCTTAGGAGCCGGGGCTCAGCCCACGAGCGCGCGGTGGCGTTCCCGGTAGGCGGCAGGGCTCTCCCCAGTGTTCGCCTTAAATGCAGAACTGAAGTGGGAGTGGCTGCCAAAGCCGCAGCGCCTGGCAACCGTTGCCACAGGCGAGGCGTCGAAGGGATCCTCGAGAAGACGTTCGGCGCGGCTGAGTCTCCGCTCGCGGATGGTGGTGGCCACCCCGCCGTCGGAACTGAACAACTGCTGGACGGTGCGCAGCGAGATGAAGAAATGCTTGGCGACCGAATCCGGCGAGAGCAGGGGATCGCTGAGGTGCTGCTCAATGTACTCGGTGATGTCTATACGGAGGCGTTCCTGGCGGGTGAGCCTGCTGGCGGCCAGCTCAAGGCCGAGAAGGCTGTCGAAAGTCGCGCTGATCGCGTCCACCGCCCCGGACGCGAATCGTACGCTGCCGGCCTGCGTGAAGGAGTCGAGCACCGTGTCCACGCTGTGCAGCAGCGAACCGATGACGTTCGCTGCGTAACTGGACCGCCCCATGCGCACGGCAGTAAGGTGGCTCATCGCGTCCGGCGGGGCATTGACCAGGTGCTGGGGCACCAGCATGGCCAGGCAACGGAAGTCCTTGCCGTACTCGATGCGCATCGGGCGCTTGGCGTCGTAGACAGTGAACTCACCCGGCTGGAGTGTGGCGCTCCGGCCGCCTTGGAACAGTTCTGCCATTCCCTCAACCTGGTAGCAGAGCATGTATGAGGGGAACACATCGTGCTCCTGCCCGGGATCGCGGTAGAGCGCACTCTCCGAGACCGCGATCTCACTGAGTTTCAGTGCCCCGAACTCCCGGTTGCGCATCACGGCCGAGAAGCGCCTGGCGTATGTGTGCTCGACCGAAACCGGGATCAGGCTGCGGGTCATCGTGTGTTCCCACGAGTGGAGCGAGTCCATTTGCCAGCGCTGCACCGCGCCGAGCCTACTGACAGCTTCTGCCCGCACGGCATTTCCGGTTATACATCATGGGGAGGCTCTCCGTTGAGTCTTTGGTCCAGTGGACGAAGTCCGGATCGGGGGAGCCGGCAACGATCCATCCATTTTCGCACGAGCCGGCGTGAAGTAAATATCACGCGGGGGAAAAGCTGTGTTGCGCTTGCGCAGAATGCACGTACAACCTATTGCAACGGAGGCCGTGACCGGAACACTGGTGCCGTCGATAAACCCTGATGTCGATAAACCCAGAATGAGAAAGCGTGGCATTGTTTTGACCGGAAGACTCGAAAATCGGAGCATCATCGTGACGGGTGCCGGCAACGGCATTGGTCAGGCAACAGCGCGGATTCTCGCGCGTGAGGGCGCAAGGCTGCTGCTCGTCGATAAAGACAAACAGGCGGTCGCCCTGACTGCGGAATCCTTGCAACAGGCTGGCGGCGACGCGAGGGCGTTCGCCGCGGACGTCACCGATGAGGACGCGGTCGCCGGGTTCACAGCAGCCGCGCTCGAGAGCTTCGGCGCCATCGACGGGCTGTTTGCGAACGCCGGGATCGGTGGCGCGGTGATCCCCTTCGCGGAGCGCACGGAGGCGGAGTTCCGCTCCGTCATCGATGTCAACCTGATCGGGGTGTTCCTGAGCCTGCGGCACGTACTGCCCGTGATGTACAGTGCAGGGCGCGGTTCGATCGTGTGCACCGGTTCGATCGGCAGCGCGCGCGGCCTCCCTCTGACGGCGGCCTACAATGCCTCCAAGCATGCCGTGCTCGGATTGGTGCGCACCGTCGCCTCCGAGGCCGGGCCCCACGGAGTGCGCATCAATGCCGTGCTGCCCGGCATGGTGGACACGCAAATGCTGCGCACCACAACGACAGTTCTGGCACCAGGGGTTGACCCCGCACTCGGCGTCCAGGAGGCTGGAAAGTCGGTCTCACCGATCGGTCGCGCTGCCCGGCCGGAGGAGGTCGGTGAGGTCGCCGCGTTCCTGCTCTCTGACGCTGCGAGCTACGTGCACGGTGCCGGTATCCCTGTCGATGGAGGTGCACTCGCAACCATGGGCAACCGGCCGTAGGGGCTCATGCAGGCGCGGATGATCTCAGCGCGATCTCGCCCCGGTTGGCGATGAGCACGCTGCGCAACGGTTCGACTGTTCGTGTTTCCATTGCGGCCTTAGGCCTTGCCGGAGATCACAAACAGACGCTGATCGTATTCGACGGCCTGCTCGTTCTCGACGAGGATCCTCGTGACGGCGCCCTCGATCACGGCCTCGATGTTGTTCATCAGCTTCATCAGCTTCATCACCTCGACGATGCCCAGCACGGTGTGAGCGGTCCCCGCGTCCCCGGCCTCCACGAACGCGGGGGCGCCCGGCTGCGGGGAGGCGTAGAAGATGCCCACCGTCGGCGCAGTGATCAGCACCTCGCCCGCAGCGAGTTCGTTTGAAGTTCTTGCCGCCGCAGGAGCGGGCGCTGACAGGGCCGCGGGGGCAGGGGCCGTCGCCGCTGGAGCCGCGGCGCGGTGGTTCTTCGAAACGAAGAGTTCCACCTCGCCGGACTTCAACGAGATCTCTCGAACGTCGGCGTTCGCGTAGCTGTGGGAGCATCGCCTCTACTGGGGCAGGCACGAGCGGAATTATTTCTTGCTCTCGTTGGGACTACCTTGTACAGCTCAGCTGCCATCACGTTCATCACAGCCTGGGCGCCGACGAGCTGCGCGAACGGAGTGATTATGATGGGGTAGGCGAGTTCCGACCGCACCGCGCCACCTCGTGGAGCAGCTCATCAAAACGATCGGCAAGGCCGGTGGTTTCCAGCTGCGACTTGAAGTTCGAGAGCATTCCCCGGGCGTCCGGTGCATGTAGTGCATGCCGTTTTACTCGATCGGCACCCCAAGCGCTTGTTCTCCGCTTCGGCGATCTAGCGGATCCAATGGCTGATCGCGGCGGTGCGGTCTTCGTCGACGTTGACCGTGTACCGAGGGTGCGCAGATCCCGCACGATTCCCTGCGTGGAGGTTTGTCCGTTGCCGCTGGCAAGGGGCGCGATGGAGGTGTGGAGCGCATCCGCCCGGAGTTCCACCGCCTCGAGACACACCAGCGGCGCGAGCCCGGTCAAGTTGTGCGTGTGCACCTCCAAGGACCGTTTACCGATCACCTCGCTGAGCGCCGGGATCAGCGTCCGGATACGGTCCGGCGTCAGGAGTCCTCCCGTATCCTTCAGCATGATGGCGTCGACATCGGCTTTCTCGATCAGCTCCCCGGGCTTTCGCGATGGCTAGCTCATCCGTGTGCACGGGACTCTCGCTGAACGACACCGCGCCGAACATGGACGCGCCAAGCTCTTTGGCCCGGATCAATCCCGGCGCGACCCAACCCTCAATCACGTCGTCAGCCAGGAAATCGACCGCAGCGAGGTCCTGCAAGCGGATCAACGCCCTGAACTTGGTGTTCGTGCGTGCTCGTGCATGAGCCGCACAGGCTCATAGGGATCCTCTTTCAGATACCTGACCGGTACATCGAACTGGTCGGCGCCATGGGGTCGACCTGCTCGAAGCCGGCCTGATCGAAGTGCTAGATCATCGAAAGCGTGTTTTCCGTGCGCATCCGTGTCGCCCCAGGCTCTGATGCGCGTCCCGCAACGTCGTATCGATGATCTTGATCTCGCGGCGGCTCCGCGGAGGCCGGCCCTCGTTCGCCATCCCGGAGGCGATGTTCACCTGGCTACTTGTCATGATGTGTCTCCTGATTCTTGCATTGACCCGACGATCCGCATTCGAACTCGTGTGAAGGCAAGGGATGCTAAGCGGCGGTATAGCCGCCGTCGACGGCGAACTGGGCGCCTGTCACGAAACTCGCCCTGCTACTCAGCAGGAACACCACCAGCTCGGCAACTTCTTCCGGCTTGCCTAGCCGACCGATCGGATGCTGCGCGACGAGTGCGTCGTAATGTTCCTTCGGCAGGCCCTCGAGCAAGGGGGTGTCGATGTATCCGGGATGCACCGAGTTGATGCGGATACCCTGTGACGCGTAGCTGAGCCCCGCTGACTTGCTGAGGCCGGCGACACCGTGCTTGGCGGCCGTGTAAGCCGAAACGTGGCCCTCGCCGACCAGGCCGAGGATCGATGAGTTGTTCACGATCGATCCGCCGCCCGATGCCAGCATTGCGGGGATCTGGTAGCGGAGGCCGTAAAAGATGGAGTTGAGGTTCACCCCGATCACATCGTGGTATGCACGGAAGTCGTCGCCGTCGTCGTAGTCCCCGATCGGGCCCTGCGGGCCGCCGATGCCCGCGTTGTTGAACACGCAGTGCAGCCCTCCGAAGGCGCTCACCGTACGGTCCACGGCGTCTCTGCTCACCGCCGGATCGGAAACGTCGCCGGTGATGGCGATCGCCGTGCCACCGGTCGCCCCGACCTCATCGACGACGGAATGCGCGGTCTCTTGCTTCAGGTCGAGCACAGCGACGCTTGCACCTGACGCGGCGAGTTGCAGTGCGACACACCTGCCGATGCCGGAGCCTCCGCCCGTGACGAGTGCGACCCGGCTCTCGAACTCTCCGCGCATGATCTTCTCCTTAATTACCTGATTTCCAACGAGTGCTGCGAGCCAAGGTACCGGCTCGCTCGGGGCCGGGTTTGTCCGTGCGGGTGCAACCTTCAGGCGATGAGTGCAGGGGTGCGGAATGCGCCGGGCGCATAGGGGCTGAACCGGCTCGATTTGCCTCGTCGCGCACGAAAAGCCGTTATTCCATGCAGACTCCCGCAAATGTCTGTTCCCACAGCGCCCCGCACCGTAGCTTGGGTGACCATACCGGGCGGCCCCAAGATGCGGCCGCAGGCACTCAAAGAGAAGGATGCAAGATGAAGACCAGCGCAGCAGTCACCCTTGGTAAAGGCGATCCGTTCAAGATCGTAGACATCGACCTCGACGAACCTCGGGCCGGCGAGGTAAGGGTCCGCCTCGTTGCGAGCGGCGTCTGTCACACCGATGCGATCGTGCGTGACCAGTGGTACCCGACCCCGCTGCCCGCAGTGCTCGGCCACGAGGGAGCCGGCATCGTCGACGCGCTCGGTGAGGGAGTGACAGGCATCGCGGTCGGTGACTCCGTGCTGCTGAGCGTCGACAGTTGCGGCCGCTGCTCGCGGTGCGCCTCCGGGCTCCCGACCTACTGCGAGAACATGTTTGCGCTGAGTTTCGGCGGGCGGCGTGCTGACGGTTCCACCGCATTCACGCTCGACGGCACCCCGGTGTCGTCCCACTTCTTCGGGCAGAGTTCGTTCGCCCGCTATGCGAATGTCTCCGCACGCTCGGTGGTGCCCGTGCCGGCCGCGGCCCCGCTGGAAGTGCTCGCGCCGCTGGGCTGCGGCATTCAGACCGGCGCGGGTGCGGTACTCAATGCCCTCAACCCCGAGGCCGGATCGTCGATCGTGATCTTCGGCGCCGGAGCGGTGGGCCTCTCGGGCCTGCTCGCCGCGAAGATCGCGAACTGCACCACCATCATCGCGGTCGACATGCACCAGTCGCGGCTCGACCTGGCGCTCGAGCTGGGGGCAACGCACACCATCAAAGCCTCCGATCCCGACGTCGTCGAGCAGATCCACGCCTTCACCGCTGAAGGCGCGCAGTACGGTCTCGACACCACCGGGGTGCCTGCGGCGTTCACCCAGATGACTAAGGCTCTCGCACCGCGCGGCCACGGAGCCGTGGTCGGCGCCGCGGCGATCGGCACAAACGCCCAGTTCGACATGGGATCCCTGCTCCCGCGAGGCATCACGATCTCCATGGTCATCGAGGGCGATTCCGTCCCGACGAACTTCATCCCGAAACTCGTCGACTTGCATGCAAAAGGTCTCTTCCCCTTCGACCGGCTCATTACAAGCTACCCGTTCGAGAAGATCAACCAGGCGTTCGAAGATTCAGCCGCCGGCAGCACCCTCAAACCGGTCGTCGTATTCTGACCCAGGTCCGACTGCAGCCATTCCACATCCCAGGGGAACAGCCATGAAGGGCGAAACCACCATGAGAAGCACTGTATGTACGGCACTGGGCCGAGTTGAAATCCTCAACGTACCGAAGCCGGGCATCAGCCACCCGCGCGACGCGATCGTACGCGTGACCGCGACTAGCATCTGCGGCAGTGATCTGCACATGATCGACCATCCCGAGATGGTCGGCTCGCCCATCGGGCACGAGTTCGTCGGTGTCGTCGAGGAGACCGGAGACGGTGTCGGGGGGCTGCCTCTCGGAACACGCGTCGTCGGGCCAGCCGCGGTGTGGTGCGGATCGTGCGCCGAATGCCGCCGCGGCAATGAGTCATTCTGCTCCAATGGCGGGATCTTCGGCTGCGGCCCCGAGTTCGGCAGCCTCGGTGGTGCCCAGAGCGAGTGGATCAGAGTGCCGTTCGCCGACCTCGCCTTGGCCGTCATCCCGGATAGCGTGAGCGACGCGCAGGCACTCGCCGTCGGGGACGCGCTCTCGACCGGCTGGTCTGGCGTGCGGCGGGTCATCAACGGGCCAACCGAAGTGCTGCTGGTCCTTGGCTGCGGGCCGATCGGGCTCTCAGCGGTGTCGACCGCGAAGTTGCACGGCGTCAGGCATGTGGTGGCCGTTGACCTGCACGAGACGCGCCGCCGGCTGGCCGTGGAACTGGGGGCGTCTGCCGCACTCGGATCGGTCGAGGAGGCCGTGGTGATGGTGCGGGAGCTGACCGGGGGGCGTGGGGCAGACGGCGTGGTCGATGCGGCAGGCGCACCTGCCACCATCGCCGCAGCGTTTGAGGCCTTGGGCATAGGCGGCAGGATCGCGATTCTCGGCCTCGCGTCGAAACCGATCGAGGTCGATTTCCTGTCGCTCCTCTACAAGAGCACCACCGTGTGGGCAGGGCTCGGAGACCTTACCCGAATGGGAACGCTGCTCACGGCGATCGAATCAGGCGTATTCGAGCCGGGCGTCATGTTCACCGAGACCATCGAGCTCGGCCAGATCGTGAACGCCTATTCTGCGATCGCGGCGGGCGGCACCGATGTGGTGAAGTACCTCGTCACGGTTCCCTGAGTGCGCTGTTGCGCCATTCGCGCGGCGTCATGCCGTAGCGGCTCCGGAACTTCTGCGAGAAGTGGGACGGGGTGTTAAAGCCCCAGCGCGCCGCGATTTCGGAGATCGAGGACTCGCCGAGCGCGGCGTCGGCGAGGTCCCCTCGGCAACGTTCCAGCCGCTCGCTGAGAATCCGGGTCGAGATCGTCTCGCCCCGCTTCTCGAAGAGCATGTGGAGGTAGCGCGGCGTCACGGCACAGGCCTCGGCGATGAGGGATGGGGAGAGTTCGGGATCGGTGATCCGGTCCCTAATGACGGCGATCGCCTGTGCATGGAGGTTGCCCGAGTGGGTGCGTGGAACCTGGATGCTGCCGCGCGCGATCTCTTCGAGGTAAATCGAGCTCAGCACGCTGAGTATGGCGCGAGCCATGCCCTGCGTGCTCGATGGCGGTATTCGCGGCGCGGCGGCAGCGAGCTGGCCGAGTTGGCCGATCAGGCCGCAGAGGAACCTGGAGAGTTCCTGGACTGATACACGGGCGAGACGCTTCTCAGCCTCGGCGAGCGAAGCGGGCAACAACGACCGGTCAATACTCAGCGCCACCGCGTTTCCGGAGATCTCGCTTGTCTCGAGGGGGTGGCCGATCACGAAGATCGTGTCATCGCGCACGAGCGGGTCCGCAAGACCTTCCACGCGCACGCCATCCATGGCAGCGACGACGACGCGGATGCCATCTTTTGGGGCGAATGCCCTGCCGCTCATCTCGCAGGATCGGTGCAGCGAACAGCTCTCGCGAGCCGCAAGCAGGTGGACATCGGGTTCCGTTCCTGCGGAGATGTGCAGGTGCATGATCGACTCCTCAGGGATCCGCTGCGGGGGGGTGTTGCGCTCCCGGTGGGAGTCTTCGAACGGTACGCTACCGGATCGGCGGACTGCTCGAATGCTACGTGGTTTCGAAAGCTCACTGCACTGACGTGACAGACGGAACCGCCATTCGATCCCTAGTCTCGGTAGAGCGTCAACCGCACATGGAGCCTTCTTCGGCCCAGCGCCCGAATCCGAGAGTCGTCGAGAACGCCGAGGCCGTCCCGGTATGCCGCTCAGAGAGTTCGTCTGAACCACCGCAGCGAAGCATTACATCCCGTTTCCACATTGAAGCAGTGCATGTCTGAAAGGCAGAAATTACATGAAGAAAGCAGTACTCGGCGCAATAGCGCTCACTGCGGCAGCGGCCCTCGGCCTGGTCGGCTGCGGCACCGCGGCTTCGGGCTCGGCCGACGGCTCCGGAGGCCCCATCGTGGTCGGATCGATCAACTCGCTGAGCGGCGCGATCACCTTCCCGGAATCGTCCGCCGCAGCCGCCGCCGTGTTCAAGGCATTCAACGAAGCTGGCGGTTTGAACGGCCGGAAGATCGACTACCGGGTGCTCGATGACAAGCTCGACCCGGGAACGGCCACCGCATCGGCGCGCGAAGCAGTGGGCGGCGACAACGCCGTTGCGATGGTTGGCTCCGCGAGCATGATCGAGTGCGAGCTGAACGCCGCCTATTACGCGCAGCAGGGCATCCTCAGCATCCCCGGCACAGGTGTCGACAAGGGCTGCTTCGAGAACAAGAACATCTCCCCGGTGAACCCCGGCCCGTTCAACGACCTGGCCTTGTCCCTGAATTACGGCTCGAAGGTGCTCGGCCTCAAGGACACCTGCGTGATGGTGGCGATCGCCGGCTCCTCGCGGCCCTCCTACGAGAAGGTCATCGCCGACTGGCAGGCCAACACCGGGGCGAAGCCGCTGCTGGTCGACTACACGCTGCCCTACGGTGCCTCCGACTACACGCCGTACATCGTCAAGGCCAAGAAGGCGGGGTGCACGTCGATTTCGATCAACCTCACCGAGCCGGACGGGGCCGCGATGGCCAAGGCCGCCGACTCACAGGGCTGGACCGACGTGACCTGGCTCGGGCTGCCGAGCATGTACTCGGCTAACTTCGCCAAGGCAGTCTCCAAGATCGGCAGCGGGATGTACATGCCCGTCGCGTTCTACCCGTTCACGTCCGACAACGAGATCAACGCTGACTGGCGCAAGCTCATGACCGAGAACAACGTGCCGCTCACCTCGTTCAGCCAGGGGGGCTACCTCGCCGCGAAGTACTTCCTTGAGATCCTCAAGACCATCCCCGGCGACATCACCCGCGATTCTGTCACACAGGCGATCCGCGATGCGCAGCCGATCGCCAATCCGATGGCGGGCCAGCCCTACAAGTTTGGCCAGATCCCGCTGTCGGGATGGCCCATTGTACTCAAAAGTGGCACCAATGAATGGGCGAACGCCTCCGATAACTGGTTCCACCTGAGCTGATACCGATTCGGGGTGGCCCGGCAGCGCCGACGTGCGCTGCCGGGCCACTCCTCACTGAAAGGAGGATCGGATGATCCAAGGAGCTCTTGCCGGGCTCGCCGCCGGCGGTCTATATGCCGTGCTGGGGGTATGCCTCACGCTCATGTCGAAACTGGTGCGTGTGGTTAACTTCGCGCAGGCGGCGACCGCCATGTTCGGCGCCTACACGGCCGTGTGGCTGGTAACCCACCTCGACCTGCCCGTATGGGTCGGCTCTCTCGTCGGCGTCTTGTTTGGCGCAGCACTCTCGGCGGCGATCGGATGGATCGCCGCAACCTGGTTGTCGGAGTCGACCACCACAGTACGGTCTGCCATGACCATCGGGCCGCTGCTGCTGCTCATCTCGATGTCGTTCATTCTCTTCGGCAACCGCCCGCAACCGTTCACGCCGATCATCGCTGGGGCGGCGTTCACGGTCGGTGGCGTGGTGATCAGCCAGGTCGCCGTCGTGACAGTGCTCCTGGCGATCGTGATCGCGGTGGCGGCACACCTGCTGCTCAGCCGCACCCGGGTCGGCACGCAGTTGCGTGCCCTTTCTGAACGGCCCACAACCGCCGAGCTGCTCGGCATCCGCTCGCGGCCATTGTCGATCTCGGTCTGGCTTGTCACCGGGTTCGTGAGCGCACTCGTCGTCGTCATCGTTGCGCCCAGCCAGGCGAACGATGCGACCAGCCTGTCAATGCTTATCGTGCCCGCCACAGCGGCGGCACTGCTCGGCGGCTTCCGCCGTCTCTCCCTCACTGTCATCGGAGGAATCGTGCTCGGGATGCTCAGCGGCCTGGTCGCCCAAGTCGAGGAAGTCGCCCTAGTGCGCAACTTCCTCCCCTTCTTGCTCATCGTCGTACTACTGCTCTGGACACAACGTAAAGAGGTCTGGGATGTCGCCCGTTAGCCTTACCCGCACCCGCACCCGCCTCCGCCTCGGCATTCCCTTTCTGGTCGCGGCGCTCGCCATCGTGCTCGCATGGGTGCTCAGCGCTACCCTGCCGAACTACTTCGTCTTCCTCGGCATCTCGGCGGTCACCGCCTCGATCTCCATCCTGGGCCTGGGCATCGTCACGGGTTCGGCCGGGATGATCGCGCTCTGCCAGCTAACCTTCGCCGCGGTGGGCGCCTGGATCGTCTCCCTGCTGAACCTGCTGGACGCCCCGGGTGGTTTCCTCATCTGGCTGATCGCCGGCGCCGCAGGCGCTGGCCTCATGGGCATCCTGGTCGGCCTGCCCGCACTTCGCTTGCGCGGAGTGAACCTGGCAGTCGTCACACTCGGCTTCGCAGCAGCAGCCGAAGCGACACTCGTGCAGATCCAGTTTCCCGGCGCGACGAGTGGAATCCCCATCGCCCGTCCGGCACTTTTTGCCAGTGATGCGTCGTTCTTCTTCCTCAGCCTTATCGTGCTGACCCTGTGCGCCCTGGCCGTCTACTTCATCCAGCGGGGACGCTGGGGCGCAAGCTGGAAGGCGGTCGCATTCTCGGAGCGCGCCGCTGCAGCGGCAGGGGAGAGCGTACGCTCGGCCAAGCTCACCGCCTTCGCAGTGAGCGCGGCGCTCGCGGGCATCGCCGGCGGGCTTCTCGCCGGCCAGGTGCAGCTTCCCTTTGCGTCGAGCTTTAACACGCTGCAGTCGCTGGCGATTTATGTGCTTGCCGTCATGATGGGTACACAGCTCATCGATATGGCGATTCTCGGCGGCATCCTCTGGGTGCTGGTTCCCGAACTGCTGAAGCGCTGGGGGATTCCGCAGGACTGGGCGTTCGTCGTCTTCGGCTTGTTCGGCATGCAGTCCCTGGCCAGCGGCACCAACCTTGGGCAGACGCTCCGCTCGTGGTGGTGGAAGCTGGGGGACCGGAAGTCGCCGGTCATCGCACAGGCCGGGACAGAGCATGCCACCCTTCCGGCGGGAGACCCGTTGTCCGCGGAACCACTGTTTGCTGCGGTCGAACCCGAAGCGGCCTCGGGCGACGCGGTACTACGGGTCGAAGGGCTGTCGGTGACCTTCGGGTCGCTGAAGGCGCTTGACGATGTCAGCGTCTCATTGCCCCCGCGCTCCATCATGGGGCTGATCGGACCGAACGGCGCGGGCAAATCGACCTTTGTCGATGCGGTGAGCGGGTTCCTGCCGCAGTCCGAGGGCCGCGTGATGCTCGGGTCTGACGATCTCAGCGGGATGAGCCCGGCGCGGCGTGCCCGCGCCGGACTGAGGCGCACGTTCCAGCAGGATCGTGTACCGCCGTCGCTAACCGTTTCGGCATTCGTGCGCTACGTCGCCCGGCGTCGCCTGGGCGGGGAAGAAATCGAGCAGACGCTTGCCTACTTCGACTGTCCGCCAGGCAGCGCACGGATCTCCGATATCGACGTCGGAACCCGTCGCCTGATCGAGGTGGCCGCGCACGTGCTCGCCCGGCCGCGCGTGCTGCTGCTTGATGAGCCCGCTGCGGGCCTGTCCCACAAAGAGCACTTGGCGCTCGCCTCCAGGCTGCGCGATCTCCCCGAACGGTACGGGCTGTCGATCATCATCATCGAGCACGACCTGGACCTGGTCCGCTCGGTTTGCCCGCAATTGACGGTGCTCGACTTCGGGCGGGTGCTGGCCTCGGGCCCTCAATCTGAGGTGCTCGCCGACCCGGTGGTCACGAAGGCCTACATGGGAGATACGGAGATACTGCGATGAACGCCAACCCCCTCATCCTCGAAGATGTCGCCGTAAGTCGTGGGGCCGGCCCGGTGATATCCGGGGTGCGGTTCGCGCTCCATCCCGGTCGCATCGTGGCGCTCGTCGGCCCGAACGGCGCCGGCAAGACGAGCCTCATCGAGTCAATCTCGGGAGTCACACCGAACTCCGCCGGCCGCATCATGCTGGGAGAAACCCGGATCGACCGGCTTACCCGTGTCGAACGGGCGCGGACCGGCATCTCACATATCGAACAGGGCAGGGCAGTGTTTCCCTCGTTGACGGTGCGCGAGAACCTGTCGCTGACTGCCCGCACCCCGCAGGAACTGAAGGAAACTCTCGCGCACTTCCCCGAACTGGAGAAGCGCATCGACTCGGCAGCGGGACTGCTCTCGGGTGGCGAGCAGCAGATGGTGGTACTTGCCCGTGCGTTCGCCGCGCAGCCGCAATTCCTGCTCATCGATGAGATGTCACTGGGCCTGGCGCCGGTCGTATTCATGCGGCTGCTGCCGATCGTCTCGAAGCTCGCGGAGGCAGGCACGGGTGTGCTGCTTGTCGAGCAGTTCACCGAGCTTGCCCTCGGGATCGCGGACGAAGCGCTCGTGGTGGCCAGCGGCACGGTCAATTACCAGGGCACCGTTGAGGCACTGCGCTCGGACCCCGATCTGCTCCACCGCGCCTACTTGGGTGGCGACCGGGCGGTCTGAGACCGAGCCTGCTCTGTGCGAATGGTCATTCATTGCGCCGATCGCACTTCTGAACCGTGTCGGTTTTTAGCTGTTTCTTCTTCCGGGAAAACGAGTTTTTGAAGCTTGGAGCGCCACCCGTTCGTGAAGTTCAGCGCCGGGGTTCGTGCGGGAGAGCGCCAGCGGTCGCGTGGCCTGCAGTCGCTGACGCTCTCCGTGACAGGTGCTAGGCGGGTGGGAGGGCTGGGTGTTCGGCACGGCCGCGTTCCGCAAAGCGCTGCGGATGTGGCTGCCCCGCACCGCTGTCAGCGTCGACCACTTCCATCTGGCGATGCCCGGGAACAACTTGGTCACCGAGGTACGCCAACGCCTGACCCAGGAGACGAAGGGCAGGCGCGGCCGGGCCAAAGACCCGGTCTGGGCCATCCGCATGCTGTTGCTGAAGGCGGATGAGAAGCTCTCCGACCGGGCACGGAACCGGTTGCAGACCGTGTTCGATGTCGACGATCCGACCGGAAAGCTGCAGGCCGCGTGGGAAGTCAAAGAGCAACTTCGCCTCCTGCTACGGACCGGTTCCCTCGCCGATGCGACGGCTGCCAAGGACAAACTGCAGCAGCTGGTCGAGCGGGCCGGGCAGCCCGAAACCACCCGGCTCTGGCGCACCGTCTGCCGCTGGTGGAAAGAGATCGAGGTCCTCATTGTCACCGGTGCGACGACAGCGAAGGTCGAATCGAACAATGTCAGCATAAAAGCCAGAAAACGCGTCGGCAGCGGCTATCGCAACACAGGAAATTACCGATCGCATACCCTCTTGACCAGTGCGGCCCGGACGGCAGCATGAACACTCAGCTACAGCAGGCCGTTCCCCACGAACCGCGAAGACCCGGGTAAAGGCGCAGCCAAGGCAAAAAAGACCCGCCCAGGGGCAGCCATGGGTGCGGAGCGGACTAAGAGCGGCCCCTCCCATAGGCCGCCCGGCCAACGAAGGGGGGTGACTTCCGTGGCGGTCTCCCCATTGTGTAGAGGGGCAGAGACCGGCCCTCTATCCGGTTTCTGGCGGTTCCCTTCGGGATTCCTGCAGACGCCATATACGCCGTTGCCCTAGAGGTCCAAAGTTCTTTGAACTATCCAAAGACGAACGCTTGAGCCGCACAATCAATTGTCCAAAGAACTTTGGACAATTGACGCCGGCGCCTTCGGCTTCACGGCCCTGTCAGAGAGAGAAGTCCATGTCCGTGTCGGCGTCACTCGGGGTGAAATAGACGAGGTAATCGCCGAAGGCTCCCTTGAGGATGGGGATGAAGCCGAAGGACTCCCAGTAGGAGCGCAGATCCGCCTTGGCGGTCTCATGCTCCGGCGTCCCTTCATCCGGTCCGTCGTCTTCAAGCAGCGGCGCAGCGCGCAACGCAATCAGGCCGGCATTGCGTCCGATGGTCGCAAGCATGGCCCGCAGCACATGGTGTCCGAGCCTTTGTCCCCGGTAGTCGGGCCCGATCTCCAGGCTGGACAGAATCAACAGGTCCCCGCCGAAGTCCTTCATGCCGGCTTCTTCCAGCAGGTCCGGGCGCATGATGCCTAAGACCTCGCCGAATGAGGCCAGCTCCTGGTCGACGGCGTCGAGGGTGTTGAACAGATCGATCAGTCCGGCGTCCGGAACGGTGTAAACCACGGCTGAGCCAATAGTGTGCTCGTCGCCGTCATCTTCGTCGTCCTGAGAGACCTCGGCGCGGATGCCGATCTGCCACGTGAGCGGGTAGGTCTCCGGGAACTGGCGGTCGTCGGGCAGGCCCTGGTATTCCAGCTGATAGGACAGCGTCATGTACTCAGGTTCGACGATGATCATTGCTGCCCCGCTTCAGTGGAGTGCCGGTTACTGCCACCAGTGTAGGGCGCAGCGCCCTTCCTGCGGGGCCTGCTGGCGGCTCTCCGGAGGCCGATGACGTTGTGGCTCCAGCTCAATTGTCCCGACGGTGTCTGGACAATTGGTTCAGGTCCGGTCCATGCGGCCGCGAAGGCGCGCATTTTGTAGACGTTCGTGCGGGAGAATCCCTTCATGTGCGGGAACTCCGCCAACAGGTCACGTGCCAGCCTGTCCAGGACTTTGCTGCCTAGGGCTCGTTCGCTTGCCGTTCCAGGATCGTCTGTCCGATGCTCCAGTACAGCTCGATCATGGCACTGTTAACTACGCGCTGGGCCTTGAACTGTGTCTGTCACACCAAGTCCTTGAGGGATGTGAGCGCGGCCGCGTAGTCATTCGGCAGGTCCGGCTCGATCTGGGTCACTCTTCCACCCTAATGTGCACCAATGACACGCTGGCCCCAATTGTCCAGACACTGTCTGGACAATTGGCATTGGCCGCGGCTCGCAGGGGGCCGCGCCGTCCGATCCTCGTCGGTGCGGCAGGAGGGCAGGGCCAGTAATTTCGCCACAGCCTGTGGACATATTCATATTCATTTGCTCGGTTCGGGCGTACGGGCCTGAGCCTCGATCCGGTCCCGGCAGGGCTTATGGTTGCATGCCCGGATGTCGGGAAACCTGCCTTCGGGCACCAGGCTGAGCAAAGACAAGAACATGAACGGCACGACTAGGCGGTTGTCTGAGGTGACCATCTGCCATGCGTCGATTATTGGCTGGCTTCGAGGCGAGCCCGCCGCACCTAGCCACCGCCGGTGTCCTGCGCGACCCGGGGGAGCGGGGGCGCATGACACGTGATGGAGGCCGGGCCCAAGGGCCGCGTGGCAGAGCCGATTGGCTCGGCCGTTGCTTTTGTGTTGCTTTTTGGTTGACTGCGGGGATTTTTCCTGACACGATCCTGATATGGAATCAGCCACACGCAACCAGATTTTCCGGGACACTACCCGGATGAATATCCACGATCTGGTCCGGGAGTTGAACGCCAACGTCGGCACCACGGTGGTTCAAACCATGGCCGGCGTTAAAGACCGGACGTCGCCGCACAAGTGGGCACAGCCCGACGGGCCGGAACCGCGGCCCGAGGTGGAGGCCAGACTGCGGCTGGGCTACCGCGTATGGAAAACCCTTGAATCGGCCGAGGGCCGGAGCGTTGCCCTGGCATGGTTGTTGGGCTCCAACCCTCGACTGGATGAAGACCTGCCGGTCATGTACATCCAGCAGCAGCGCACCCGCGAGGTGCTGGGCGCCGCCGACGCCTTCGTGAACGACCTGCACGCTGCGTGACGGAGCGCACCTGCACCAGCACTCAGCTGCGATTGGTCGAAACTGCCGGCGAAACCGCCTACCGGGTGGCCAAGGACCGGTATGGGGCGCTGTCCGTCCGCCAAAATGACCACGTTGGGCCGCTGCCCGTGGGCAGCGACCCGGGCGTGGGCGATTCCCGCGGCCGGTACGACACCCTTGGATCAACGATCTGCCTGGCCGACTCCCGCAGGTCTGCCTACGCGGAGGTGCTGGTCGGCTTCCGGATGCACCGGGCAAGGATCGCTCGGACGGCGGCGTCCATCGGGATGCGGCTGGATGAGTACATCGAGGCTGTCACCGCTGACGCGGCAGCCAACGGCGTCGACGTGCCCTGGGCCATCCCAGTGGATTGGCAGATGGACCGGTCCATCTATGAGATCCGCCTCCCCAGGCATGGCTGGTGGGTGCAGATTGATCACCCTGACACCCTCCGGGCCCTGGAGGCCTGGCGCCTGCTGCGGCCGGCGCCATGGGCGAGGTCAAGATGCTGACCGCCACCGAGGTGACCGGACTGGACCGGGACCTGACCACGTTGCTTGCCCATGTCATCCGCCAGCAGCGCCTGGATGACGGGAGCGAGCCCCTGGGAATCGCGTTTGCATCCCGGACCCTGACCGGCCGCTGTTGGGCCTACTGGGACCGTCGGACCGATGAGGGCCTGCCGCCGGGCAGCAACGACCTGCAGCAGCTATCTTCACAGAACGTCGGGCCGGATCCGGACTTCTTCGCGATGGCCAAGTTCTACGACCTGCCCATCCTGGGCGCGCGCTAGGACTTGCCGTGCAGGCAGCCCCGGCAGTGATTTCCCTGCTGTGAAGCGATTGCCGCAACGCTGGCACCGCCGCCGATCAGTGCAGTTGGAGACTGTGCAGACAGTGTCTGCAGGGTTGCCCAAGGCACCTACTGCCCTTCTGGCGGATCAACGTCGTAGGTATTCGTGCATCACGCCAGCTCTTACTTATGGCCCTTTCCGGATGGACCTCCTGTCAGCGGCGCTCACCCGTTACTGCGGACAGGTATCCGAAGCAAATTTTAATAATGAACGAGAGATCCGCCGATAGGGTTGTGGTCCCGGATGTTGTGGGTTTGCCATTTCATGTTGGCCGAGATGTGGCAAGCGATGCCGGCGTGACGCTAGCGAACCCTGACCCGGACGGGCCGCCTATCGGAGCCCTTGCTTGGCCCGGACTTTTCTATATCACGTCCCAGATTCCAGCAGCAGGGAGCATCGTCTATCGTTGGGACTCTGTTGCTGTCGAAATTGTCGCGCATGGAGACTCGGAATCTAATGCATGGCTGAAACACCCTGGAACACCGCCCTCGGATTCGGCTCATGCGACTTCGAAGCTTGAACAGCATGTTGATCTCACAGAGACAGACCTTCCAGGCGACTGACCGGGAAGCGTTTCTTCGCTCGAAGCGATAGCCACAGCGCTGGAAACTGAAGCCCTCGAGTGAGGCGTGGGATTTGTGCAGTCTGCACGGTTGCCTGAGGCAATTACTTTACATAAGGTAGGTTATCGGCTTATAAAGTACGGGAGTAGAAGTAGCTGCGAGAACTCCCGTTCCACGGCGTAGGCGGCGGCCGAGTCAGTGGCGTGGCGTTCGATGGTAGCCGGCCAGTTGCCCAACCAGACTGGGTCGAAGCAGTGGAGTTCGATCGTCGCTTACGACTCCGTGGGCCGAGCCTGCGTACTGCGAATCGCTCCTTCTACTGGAGCAAAGGACCCGAAATCTGTTACCACTGGATCCGCCGTCGGAAAGAACGCGTTGCGATGCAGGAGCGGCGTCCTGCCAGCTACATCAGCAGCAAACCCGGCTGAGGGCTTGCTGAAGCGCGACGACAAACGGTTCACGGCCACTGGCACCAGGCGGTACAACTGTCAGGCGGGGGAAGTCGGTTATTAGCACGGGCAACGCCCAAACAGGTCCTTCAGCGATTAGCACGACTTCCGTTCCTTGCGCGTCACCGGACTCTAGGTGGGACAATAGAACGATCAGCGACCACAGCTCTTGCGGCTCGTAGCCTATAACCGCCACCACTGGCATGCCGCCATCGGCGTGTTGTTTCGTTTCGGAGCTACCAGCCGCATTGTTTGCGATGCCCCTGAGCCATTGTCGAGTGACAAAGGTATCCGGATACTCGCTCACGTTGGTGGCCGTCGCCTTTGCCCACTCCTGCAGGGCATCCCGCTGCTGGCGAAACAATGGGGTCCCGAGGTTAATTGCCACAAGTGCCGTCGGCTCCATCAAAACATCAGCTCCGGACATTATCCACCTCCAAGCAAAGCACCCGCCCGCGGCGCCACTGCCTCGAGCCCCAGGTCGTTCCGGATGCGCCATACCGATGCCGATGCGGCAGAAATGACGGGAATGTCGAAATTCTGCTGCACCGCGTCCAGAACCGTGGAGGAGACCACCGGAATCCGCTTGCCCGATTCGTCCTCCTCGACAGCTGCCAGTTTCTTTTGGGAATCCCGATGATAACCCTGTCCCTGGGCCATGATCGCGACTCGGCAGGCGCAGGCCACGACATCCACCGTGCGTCCGCCAACTCTGTCGTGCAGCGCAAATCCATGTCCACCGCTCTCAGTTCCTCCGGTGTCACGCGCTTCATGCGCATTCGAGAGGAAAGAGAGCTGAACCTCTCAGGGTGCGTCTGTTTGCGGGCCTTCAGGATGGCCGGAATTTCAGTCTCCATCGTGGTATTGGAACTGGGCACGATCAGTCCGACATGGTAATTGTTCATGTCCCTCCTTGAGAATTGGGCGGTTCGATCACCCGCGATGCGGCCCTGTTGGAGGCCAACCGGCGACATGATGCAGATTGGAAGTAGTCCGGGGATCTGAGCGACGAACCGTAGCACGGTCTCAATCGGATCCCCGGAGCCCCGGAAACATCTGTGCGCCCCGTTCAGGAAGCCATGATGGCAAACGAGGAGGCGTTCTGCATGCGCAACGGACACCGGCCGCGAACCCCCTTCAAAGACAGCCTGATCGAGGAACGGGGGTCACCCCAACGCGCCAACCGACGGGGACTCAGCTAATCCGGTGCTTTGCACGTGTGCTGAAAGCGCACTCATGAGAATACTTTAGTCGGCCCCCGTCGCTAGGAGCTGGGCGCCCTGAATAGCCCTGGAAGACACTTCGGATATCGAAGCTGCACAACCCCACGGGACTCCCAGTTGCTGAGCGGTCGCAACGACTTGCATAAATCGACTGTCGAAATCTGTTCCGGCGGCTTAGCAGTCTGTCCGCACTGAGCGTTACGCTTAGGAGAATGCCTGCAGCTCCAACGGTCGCCATCCTGGTTCGAAAATGAGAATTTCATTACTGCCTCCCCCGGTAGACGGTGTCCCGAAGCCGGAGATGATGGCGTGCGATCGATGGTCCGGCGACGGCGGCGGCCTTCAGCAGATCACCGGGACGAGGGAGAGGGGTCGATGCTGGAGGCGTTTCAGCCCGCAGGCGGATATCTGAGCCGACGTTCCGTGCGGTCAGCACCGTCCCCGTCCTCCCTCGACAGCTACTTATCGCGCGATGACGGAAGAGACGTTCACCAGATCACGGACCTGCGAGACGATCTTCTCGGCAGTCGGTAGGACCGCCTCCTGCAAGTTGGGCGCAGACGGCATCCGGACATCCGCTGTCGCCAGACGGGACACGGGAGAGGCGAGCAAGTTGAAGTGTTTCTCTGAAATCCGGGCAGCAACCTCTGCGCCGAATCCAGCTGTTTGGGTCGCCTCGTGTACTACAAGCACCCGGCCACCACAGTCCCGAACGACCTGAGCAATCGCCGCATCATCGAGTGGCCGCAGCCACCTCAGGTCCAGAACCGTTGCAGCAATACCTTCGGCTTCCAGCTGGTCCGACGCCTCCAGCACACGTTCGAGAGTGGCGCCCCAGGTGATGATGGCGACGTCCGTACCCTCCCGATGAACGCGACCCCCTTCAGCCCGCTGGACAACACCTCCCGTCTTGACCGGTGCCTTCTGCTGATACAGTTCTCGCGCCTCGATGAGGATCGTCGGGTCTGGATCGGCAATGGAAGCGCGCAACATGTCATAGGCATCTTGAGGTGTCGACGCCAAACCGACCTTGACCCCGGGAAGATGAGCGAAGAGTGCCTCGATCGACTGGGAGTGCTGAGCGCTCGAGCCTGGCGTCACACCTTGCTGCGTACGTATCGTCAGAGGTGCAGCCAGCTTGGAGCGGTTGATGTAACGAACGTTCGTCGCGTGGTTCACCACCTGGTCCAGGGCCACGAAGAAGAAGTCGGCCCACATGATCTCGACGACGGGACGCATGCCTTCCATGGCAGCACCCACCGCAGAACCCAGGATCGCGCTCTCGGAGATCGGGGTATCGAAGACCCGCTCGGGACCGAATTCCTTCTGCAGTCCTCGAGAGACACCGAATATCCCACCTGGGAAACCGACATCCTCGCCGTACAGCACGACTTCTGGCCGATCCGTGAGTTCGGTCTTGAGGGCAAGATTCGCCGCGCGCTGATACGTGAGCTCGCGAAAATCTGCATCCTCATCACTGCCAGCCAACGGTGGCGGATCGCCATAGAGGTCGTCATAGACGGTCGCTGGATCGGGCAACGGCATCTCACGAACACGAGCAGTCGCCGCATCGATCTCCGCCACGATCTGGGCGTCGATCTCAGCAAACTCTTCCTCAGACAACAGACCCTCATCAGAGGCTGTCCTGCGAAGCCGGGGAATCGGATCCGCCGCAGCGGCCGCAAGCTTGTCATCGTTGGGACGATAGTGCTCGATGTCCAGGTTGTAGTGCCCCTTGAGTCTGGTGGTCCGGCAATTGAGGAAGACGGGCCCCTCGCCGTCACGGCACAGCTGCGCAGCCTCGGCCACGGCGCTCTCCACGGCGAACGGGTCACAGCCATCGACCTCTCGCCCCACGATCCCGAGAGCCTCGACTCGCGCGACGAGGTCGTCTCCCAGGGTCGTGTCCGAGAACTTCGTCATCTCCGCCCACGAGTTGTTCTCACACACGAAGATCACGGGAAGTCGGTTCACCGCCGCGAAGTTCATGCCTTCAGTCGTCGCGCCCTGGTTCATCGCCCCCTCCCCGAACGAGGTGACGACCACCCGATCGGTTGCCTGGCGCTTCGCGGCAAGGGCCACGCCCGCCGCTATGGGGACGCCGGCACCCACGATCGAGTTCTCGCCGAAGAAGCCGATTTCTGGGTCGCTGAGCATCGGCGAGCCGGCTCGACCGCCATTCGTGCCACCGGCACGTTGGGCAATCTCCGCGAGTAATTCTGTCGGATCGGAGCCGCAGGCCAGTGCCCAACCATGCCCCCGGTATGTCGCCATCACCCGATCGTCATCCCGTAGCGCCGCCATAGTTCCGACCGGTATCGCCTCTTGACCAAGGCACAGATGAACTGAACCCGATATAACTCCTTCGACCGACAACTCGAGCACACGCTCCTCCATACGGCGGATAAATGCCATATTTCGGTATGCTCTCTCTACGGTGAGCTGTGTATTACGCATTACCACTCCTAATCACTGCCGAAAACTCGCTCGGCTGACAATTGACCAGTGATCTGAACATGGCGCCAGAGCGGCGCCTAGGTCGATCGGTCGGTCTAGGTCGTGCAGCTCTATTTGCTGCTGCTATTGGTGAAGATTGGCTGCCAAGCGGCTTGTGCGGGTTGCCAGTCGGCGGGGACGGGCTCGGGGGTGGTGGCCCATTCTGGATGGGCTGAGATGTCGGCAAGTGGCGTGTCTGTGGGTTTGACGACCCAGCGGTACTGGACCTTGCTCCAGTCCACGGACGGGAGCTTTTCGCCGGCGTCGATGATGTCGAGCAGGTCCAGGAGTGTGCGTCGGACCTTGATGACGATCTCGTCTTCAGTTCCCAGGTGCTCCTTGGAGAGGTCGACTTCTTCGCCCATGCTCCAGGTGACCGCGTGGTCCTGGATTGCCACTCCGCGGATTCCGCTATACGACTTGCCGTCTCGCATCGACTGTCGGTTCTGGACGTAGCCGACGCCGTCGATCCACTCGGTGCTGTAGTAGTCGTTGTTCGGGTCGCCCGACGTGGCCAAGAGGTACTTGTCATGGGCGATGACTTCCTCACGGGACATGGCTGCATCGGCTCGGAAGTAGATGTAGTAGACGGTGGTGGAGTTATTGTCATTGGGGATCTTGGCCACGACGCGGCCTCGTGCCCCGTCTTTCTGTCCAGAGATGCCGAAGCAGGGAGCGATGAAGTGTCTTACCCAGAACGTCGACCGGTCCGGGTCCTCCAGCCCGAAGCGCATGACGTTCTCCAAGCCCCACGGGTACCTCTTGACCCATACTGATGGCACCGGGTCGAAGAGGAACTTGTGCCCGTCGTAGTGCTTCTCAAGCTCGGACTTGTGCAGATCTTCGGAGTAGTGAAGGTATCCGGCATGCCCTGCGTCCATCTCCGCATCTAGGACACGGACCCAGTTGTTGGGCTGTACGAGCTTGAAGCTCACGATCCGATCGTCGGGCAGGTCCATGAAGGGGAAGGGCGGCATGTCGGGGACCTCATTCCCCTTAGTGGCGCCCAGGTAGGCCCAGACGATGCCTGCGTGCTCGCGCGTGGGGTAGGACGTCGTCTTTGCTGTCCGGGCTCGCTGACTGTTCGGGGATTCCGGTGGCGTCTCAATCACCTGACCGTCAGCGCCGATGTACCAGCCGTGGTAGATGCATCTGAGTCCGCAGCCCTCAGGCCGGGCCCAGGCGAGGTTTGCGCGACGGTGCGGGCAGTATCGATCCATGAGGCCCACTTCGCCGTCTTCGTTACGAAAGGCGACGAGCTCCTCACCCAGCAATGTCACCTCAATCGGATCGCAACCAGGTTCGGGCAGCTCCTCCGACAGACACGCCGGCAGCCAGTAGTTGCGCATCAGCTTGCCCATCGGAGTGGACGGACCCACCTTCGTTAGCCTATGCGAATCTTCCTGCGTAAACATATATGATCACCTTTCAAAACTATGAAGAACTGACAGTTCCGTGCCTACGTCCTAAGACGCCCTACCGCCGCACTTGGTGGACGGATTTTCGATAAGAGCAACCGTGAGACGATTCAGTCATCCCTCCTTCCCGTTACCGTTACTGATGACACCATCTCGGAAACCCCCGAGGGGTAGAACTCGGCCTGGGCCTCCCGACACACACCAAGGAGAACCCCAAGGATCTCGTCGAATTGATCACGCATTCGCTGACTGGGCATGGATACGGCCAGGGCAGCGACCACTGTGTCCCCATCCTTGATCGGTGCCGAGATACAGCTCACCCCGACTTGGAACTCCTCCTGATCCGTGGCGAATCCTTGTTCGCGAATTCTCGCGAACTCCTGCCGGAGTTGAAGGGGATCCGTGACCGTCTGCGGGGTAAGGGCCTGTAGAGGTTCCCGAAGGGTACGGTCGCACCGCGAGCTGGAACCTAGCGCCAGCAGCAACTTGCCCGAGGCTCGCGCCGTCGGATGCTCATAGGGTCCGGTCGTAGGCGTCGACACGCGCACCGCCCCGGCACCTGGAACCGAGCCGAGGAGCTTGATCTCTCCTTCACGGATACTCGCGACGAAGGACGTCTCTCCCGTTCCCTCGGCAAGCGCTTGCAGGGGCTTGTCGAGGTACGGGGGAAGGGTGGTGTCCCTTGAGTATGCATCGGATACCAAGGCGATACGAGGGCCGAGCCGATAAATGGCTGATGCGTCCTTGATGAGGAGCCCTTGCTGGACCAGAGTATTGAGCAGATGATGCGCTGTCGACTGCGCCAAGCCGGTCAATTCGGCCACCTTCTTCCCTGTGTTCGGGCCCTGCTCCGCGATGTTCATGAGCAACGAGACGGCGCGCTCCACAGACCTGATGCGGGTAGGAGCCGCCCTGGATTCACCCGGGGTGGGCGACTGGTCCGGGTTCGACATATTGGTGCCCTCTTCTAGCGTTGTCATGCCCGGTCGCCTGTCCTACGAGCACCCACGCTGCCTGATTCGCCCTTCGGCACGACCCGATCCAGCGCACTGACCTGAAACTCACACATCGATGAAATCTCCCCCCGTATCCGTCACAGTCCAACGTTTCTCCGTCCGACGACGGTTCGACACCAGCACGAAGCAGAGCTCGATGACGATGGCACCGAACGCTAGGGGGACTAAGAAGTAGACTGGCCACTGGATATACACGGAGCCGGCCGCGGTAAAGCTGTCGCCTCCACGGATTCCATTGACAGCGTAGTTCCACGTCAAGACGGTGGCGAATGAGAAGAGGACAATCTCGACCACGGTCAATACGGAGATAACGTAACCTCGGGCTTTCGAGGAAAGACGAGGAAGCAGCAGGTCCATCCTCGGCATGAACCCGGCGCCGTAGATATAGGCAAGGGGCGGTAACACGGCCAGCGGCATCAGGTATTTTTCTACGATCTCGTAGCTTGCCGGAATCGAATGCCCGGCCGTGTTTCTCATAACGATGCCGGCGACGATGAGCAGCATCATGGCGATGATGGCAGCACCGCTGACATAGACGCCGGCCCGTTTGGCGTGCTCGAAACTTTTGTAAGCTTTAAGAATCATTTGAATGGACTCCCTTCTGTCATCAGGCCGCCATCGTCTGCATCGAGCAGCCAATTTGTCATATCGGGGAAAAGGACCAGAGCCGCCGCCATGACGATCGTTGCAATGATCGCCATAGCGAGCGCCGGTCGGAATATTTTATTGGCTGATATTCGCGCCGTGCTGGACACGGCGTAGACGCATAGGCCGACAGGCGGGGTCAACTGTCCGATCGTCGAGATCACACAGATAAAGATTCCAAACCAGAGAACATCCACCCCCATGGTCTCCACCAGCGGAATCACCACGGGAATAGACATGAGGATGACCGCCGCACCCTCAAGGAACATAAACGCCACAAAGAAGGCGACGGCGAGAATCGCAAGCATCAGGGCAGGTCTTTCCACCAGAGGTGCCAGCCCCGCGATGAGGTCTCGCGGAACGCGAGACACTGAGATGAAGCGTCCGAATATCTGCGCAGCGACGAGGATGAGCATCACCATTGAGGTGAGCTTGACCGTCTCGGAGATGCTTCTGACGACATAGTTTCGGTCCACGCGGCCGATCAGAAAGGCACCTACGAGGCCGGTGAAGGCGCCGAGGGCGCCCGCTTCTGTCGGAGTGACGAACCCCAAGTAGATTCCGCCGAAAATCACAATGCCCACGATCGTGACGACGCCGATTGCCACGCTCAGGCGATAGCGTGAAATCGTCTCGCCACCTTCGCTCAGTCTCATCTTCGTTCGGGGTATCCCCGCAGCCCTGCTCTCCCGCCGGAGGAGCCCGATCATCACCATGGTATAGATCGTGAGCATGAGGAGCGCTGGAATCACGGCAGCGATGAACAGATCGCCGATCGGCGTCTCCGTTGCGACGCCGTACACGATCAGCGCGAGGCTGGGCGGAACAATGCTGGACAGGGAGCCGGCCGCGGCCGCGGTTGCGCCCGCCAGATGGGGACTGAAGCCTCGGCTCCTGAGCTCCGGTACAGCGACCTGGCCAAGCGCTGCTGCCGTTGCTACTCCGGACCCCGAGACGGCGCCGAACACGCCACCCGCGCCGAAGGTCAAGGCCCCGAGAACTCCCGTTCGGCCCCGAGAGAGTTTGTGGACGACCTGAAAGAGGTCTTTGACAATTCCCGCCTGTACGATGAACTGTGCCATCAATACATAGAGTGGAATTGTGCTCAGGGAGTATGAGGAGACCGCGCCAATGGGTTGCGCCCCGATGAGACCTGCGAGAAGTCCGGTGCCGGCAATGCATATCAAGCCGACAGCGCCGGATAGGAGTAGGACCGAGTGAATATGCATTCCGCACAGGAGCGACAGGATGAAGACGGCCATTGCGATTCCGACGGCGAGTTCAATCGTCATGTGGGGCTCCTCCGGGCTTTCGAAGAGGTCGAGGAGTAAACCTGTGCTGGATGGATGTCACTTGAGGCTCATGATTCCGTCGGGCACATCAGCTCCAGCCTCGACCAGGTGGTCACGCCACAGCAGTGCTACTTCCTTGCCCGGGTGGCCATTGGCTTCGAGGTCGTCGATGAAGTCCATCCAGGTGTCCGTGACCGCAGAGAGGTAACGATCCCGAGCGTCTGGATCGATCTCGGCCAGTGACTTCATCTCGCCACCGGCCTGCTCGAACTTTGCGACGGCTGCCTCGCCGGCGTCGTCAAGCGCCTGAGTGCCGTCCATGTACGTTTCTTCAAACGCTTGCTCCATCGCATCCTGCACGTTCTCGGGTAGCTTATTCCAAGTGTCTAGCGGGATGGCGAATACCGAAGCGAAGTGGCCCAGGTCAAGATCTGCAATGGCGTACTTGAGGGTGTCGTGCAGACCGTAGGTCACCCAATCGGACGTCGAGCCTGTGGTTCCGTCGATTGCTCCACGGCTCACCGCATCAAACATGTCCTGGCCGGGCAACGTGACGGTGCTGTATCCGACATTGGCTGCGTACATTTCCGGTACCTGGCCCGAGACACGGAGTGAAAGTTTTTTGATTGTGTCGACCGAGTAGGGCTGCTTATCCACGGTCGCCAGCCGGTTGGCAACCGCCAGCTGCGTTGGCCAGACGTGGAATCCTTTGTCCGTGAACTGGGACTTGAAGGTCGTCCCGTCGCTGAACTCATCGTCTCCGTTGAGCATGGCAAGGTAGGCCGAGCTCGCTTCCGTTGACGTGGCATCGCTAAGTGGCAGCATTGACACGCCTCCCAACGGGTACTGGGCGGTGGCATAAGGGGGATGAAGCATTCCCATGTCGATCGTCCCGGCGTTCAGGGCGGCCTCTTCCTCACCTGTTTCGACAAGTTCACCGCCGACGAACATATCGAACTCAACCTGACCATCCGTCAGTTCTTCGACGCGCTCCAGCCAGGGCTCGGCCAAGTCGGAGATGATCACGTGTTGAGCGGGAAGTCCCACCCCAAAGGTCAACGTGATGACCTCTCTTTCAGCTGCGTCGGTGTTTGCTGGACTGCACGCTGTCGCCAGGCCGAGTGTTGTTACTGCGAGGACCACTAGTCCGATCTTGCGGTTCATGGAGACTCCCTTGTCGATGTGTTCAGCCCAACGGGGACGGGCCTAGTTCGTGTCGGATTTCATATGATGAAATCAAATTTCATGAACGATGAAGTCATCGTGCCCTGCGTCACATCTACGTGTCAAGCTTGAGTAATACCAGTGCGCCACGAGGCGCGTTGGGCGGCCCGCGCGCCGGTGGCCGCGCACGCCTCGCTCTGGTTCGCGCTCAGGTATCCCGCGTCGGTCAAGAACCTGCGCATCGTCCTCATCGGCGTCTTCACCGCAGCCGCCGCCACGGGGCGCGACCGCTCCGAGGCCACGAATCGGCCAAGCAGTTCCTCACAGATGTCGTCGACGCTCGCGGCCTCCGCCTGCATCCACACGCTCAACCGGGCGACCAGGTTCACGATGCCCGCTGCCGTACCCGGCGAATAGCCCTGCCCGGCCAACCAAGATGAACACTCGGCCAGCACCGATGGCGCCAACGGTCCGATCGGAGTCCGCGGAATACGTTCCACTTGCGGCCGAGCCGTTGGCGATCTTTTCGTCACGGAACTCACCTCCAGACACTCCGTGCCTGAAGCATGACCCCACTTTGACTATGCCGACATCCCTACCCCAAAAACCCCTGCCGACCCCGGCACCCCCAGCCATCATCGGCATCGTCCGACGGTCGGCATAGGATATAACCTACCTGAAAACCGACTCCGGCTGGCTGTACTTGGCCACCGTCATCGACCTGGCGACCCGGATGGTCGTCGGCTGGTCGATGGCCTCCCACATGCGCACAGAGCTGATTGTCGACGCCATCGCCATGGCCCGCGACCATGGCCGCCTTCACCCCGACGGGACCATTTTCGGCTCCGACCGCGGCAGCCAATACACCTCCGGAAGCTTCCAAAAATGGTGCGCCGGGAACAACGTCACCCAGTCCATGGGTGAGGTCGGTGTGTGCTGGGATAACGCGGTGGCCGAGTCGTTCTTCTCGCACCTAAAGACCGAAATGTACCACCACCACAATTTTCCCGACCACATGGCAGCACGGACAGCGGTCATGGAATACATCGAATCTTGGTACAACCGGCGCAGGCCCCATTCCTACAACGAAGGACTGCCACCGGCAAAGGCCCTGAGCGAATACCAGAACCAGATCGAACAAGCAGCAGCGTAAGAAGAAAAATCAATCAAACTGTCTCACAAACTTAGGTAACGCCGCACGCTTAGGTGTGGCCGACAGCCCGTTACTGCCTGGAGCGTCTAACACGCGGATGGACGGCAGCGAGCACAACGTCGTCCGCGTCTCCGACGCTCTTCGCGTTCGTCGAGATCGAACTGAAGTAGCGGAACCAAGTCCGCCACCGGCTACTCGGCAGCGAAGTTGTTGATATGCGCGCGGATGTCGCCCTCCCTGGACAACCATCCCTTTGAACTGGCATAGTCCACCATCCCTTGAAGCCGAGACAGCCAGGACTCCCGCTCACCCGTGTCGGGGGCATGCTGCCGAATGAAGTCGGCACTGATGAATGCGTGTTCGTCTTTGAGGTAGCCGGCGTTGTTTGTGCGAAGTGCCGAGTCGACGTCGGCCGGGCCGGACCCGCCCACGTCGAGGGAAAACCGCTGGAAATCGTTGGCCTCGGTGAGGAGAACGGCTTGGTTATGGATTACAACGATCATTGGATTCCTTTGGTCTGGAGGGATTGGGTATCGAACTTGAGGCCCGCTTCGCTACCGCGTTTGAGAGATTCCGGGTGCTGGCGAGAACAATATTTGCCTGCGGTTCACCCCGTTGCCGCACCGCGAGGACGCAGTTCAATGAGGTCGGGGCAGCAATCCTCTGGTGCGGTCAACGCGTAGACGACCGCCGCTGCGACATCCTTGGCCGTCAGCGACAAGACGGTGCCGGCCGCCTCCCGGGCGGCCATGACGTCCGGGTGGTCACTGGCACTTCGAATACCTGTGTCCACAATGCCGGGTGCCACCTCGGTGACCTTGATGCCGTTTGCCTGCAACTCGAGCCGCAGGCCGCGGGTGAGCGCGGACATGGCGTGCTTGCTGGCACAATAAACGGCGCCTAGTCGGTAAACCTCCCGCGCCGCCGTCGAGCTCATCATGACGATATGGCCGCGCTTGCGTTTCACCATAGCTGGGCCAATCGCTTGGATCAGTCGTAGGGCACTCAACACGTTCGTCTGGAACATCGCCTCAGAGTCAGGGAGCGGCGTCTCCAAAATGGGCGCATATGTCAGCACGCCTGCATTATTGACCAGGATGTCGACCCCCGTGCCTGCGTCCGCAAGCCTGCGTACGAAGGCCGGGTCGTTCAGGTCGCCGGTGACTGCCCACACCTTCGCGCCCTGCGCCTCGCATTCTTCTGCCACGATCCTGAGTTGGGCCTCACGACGCCCTGTCACGATTAGCGCGGCGCCGGCCTCCGCCAGGGCGAGTGCAGTGGCCCGACCGATACCTGCACTCGCACCGGTGATCAGCGCCGTCCTTCCATCCAACCTCGCGCCCGTCATTGTGTAGTCTCCGGGCGGTCAGCAGACGAGTCTGGGGTCAGCAGGCCATGACAAATTAGATCGAGATATCGTGCCGTGATCTCTTCGAGGTCGAGTCGGCCACTATCGCGATACCAGCGGGCGACCAAGAACAAGGCATCACGGAACAGGAAATAGGCAATTCTCGGATCGACATTGCGCATCCGCCCGGTTTGTATCCCCTCGCTGATTGTCTCAACCCAGATCACTTGTGCCGAACTTTCGAGAGCTTTCAGGGAAGTGGTGTCGACGTCCACTAGGGTCTGACGTTCGCTTTGGTACAAGATCGCCGCTGCTCGGTGATCGCGAGTGGCCATCAAGGTAACTTCCACCATCGCAGCCAAGCGCTTCACCGGGTCCTCGTGACACTGGGCTAATTCGTAGTTGTCAACGAGATGCTCGAGGTAGTCGACGAGGACCTTCGAGACCAGTTCGGACCGTGAATGAGCCGTATGCTCATAGCCGTCGACATACTGCGCGGCGAGCCGTGAGATCTCGCTTTGGTAGTCCTTCGCAAAATCCTGGTCGAATAAGGTGGCGGTCAAACGGCTGATTTCCTGCTTTGGGTTAGAAGCGGCCTCCGGGGCCATTTCCGTCACCTGCCCGAAACGTCCCCGGTGGAATGTCAGCGGCGAGGAGACTCTCTCGAGAGCAAGGTCGAGCACCCGTCCGACGACGATGTAATGGTCTCCGGACTCGACAACCTGCTCGATGGCACAATCGACCCAGGCAACAACCCCATCGAGAATCGGATTTCCTGAGGGGGACGGCCGCCAGCTTGAGGCTGCGAACTTGTCACCGCCTCGCGACGAGAACTGGCGGCAAACCTGTTCCTGGTCCTCGCTCAAAACATTGACACAGAAACGTCCCGTCTTCTCTATCTTCGGCCAACTCGACGATCCCTTGTCCGGTAGGAAGGCTACAAATGGAGGGTCAAGCGAGACCGAAGTGAATGTTCCAACGACCATGCCTCCCTGGGGCGAGCCGTGTTGATCGGCGGCCGTGATCACGGAAACCCCGGTCGGGTAGTGCCCCAACACATGACGAAAAGTAGTAGCATCGACGACTTTATGGTCTGCAGACGGAATCATTCCTGAACCTCCTCAATTAACGTCTCGCACTCGGCGAGACCCCTCATCAACACACTGTCCTGCTCGAGGACTATGGGCCCGTGGAACTCACTGGATTCTCGAGCTTCTTGCCAGACTGGATCTTGTCGCAAACTGCTCCAAGCGTCCTCCCGGTGCTGCTTACTCTTGAAGCCGAGGATGTACCAGAACTCGTGGGAGTTGTCGAACGATTGCCACAGGCCGAGCAGGCGCATCCCATTTCGCTCGAATCCGGGCAGGGCAGCTTCTAAAAAGCGGCGACGGAGGTCTTCTGCTCGGCCAGCTGGGGCACGATAACGCCGAAGCTCCCAAACGTTCATATTCCGGGGCGCGACTTCAGTCTTCATTGAATGATCATTCAATAGTCTGATGCTGGTGTCAACAGGTTGCAGGATGATGATGCGGGTGCGCTTTCCGTTGCGCGGACATGCGGCCACGTCGCAGCCGTCGCGACGAGAGAGAGCGGTAGAAGCGGCCTCAAATTGAATGCTTGATAAATAAGTTTGAACGTGTGTAGACTTCGAGCGATCCACAATTTGATCCACTGTTCAAACAAGGATTGTCAATGATGACCCCCTCAACAGTTGTCTTTCTCTTAGGTGTTCTCGCTTTGGTGGTCGCCATGGTGTGCCGCAAGAACGTGGTTGTTCCGGCTATCGTGGCGACGTTCTTAACAGCGCTCTTCTATAACGGCGACGTCGTGCAGGCGACGATGGCGGTGTTCCGGGCTTCGATACAGGCGGGCACGGCGTTGTTCGATTTGTTCGTTGTAATCGCGTGTATCACCGCGATGATCGCTGCTATGCGGAACATCGGCTCAGACGTGCTAATGACGGTTCCATTCACGAAAATCATGCTGAATGGCCCGACGGCCTACATAGTGCTCTTTGCAGTTACGTACCCCCTCTCCTTAGTTTTCTGGCCGACGCCGGCGCTGGCGCTCGTCGCCGCTCTGCTGCTACCCGCCGCGGTGAAGGCAGGTTTGCCGCCGCTCGCCTCCGGCATAGCCATCGCACTGGCCGGTCAGGGCATGGCGATCGCCTCGGACTATGTGATAGGGATGGGACCGGCCATCATGGCGAGTGGCTCAGCAGAACTCGCGGCCGAGTCGGTCGCTATCTCAAGCCTCTTGATTTCCTGGGTCATCGGTGCCGTGGCATTCGTGCTGGCCTACGTGCTGGTCGTGCGGAAGCTCATTCGGAAAGCGCGAATCGCTCCCGAGCTGCGGGTATTTGAAACGGTTTCGGCAGGGTCGATGGACGGCGGCTCGAGTGGGGCAGGCGGTGGCTCCTCCGGGGAGGCACCGTCAGGCGGCAGCGCCGAGCATGGCGCACTCCCCCGGCAGTACAGTCGCCTCGCGAAAATATGGGCGGTCGGTGTCCCCATCGCGTTTGTCCTGGTGCTCGTGTACATGCTGTTGGGCCGGTTCACTGATCTTGTGCCGTGGGACGACGGGGCCGGAGCGGCGTTTGTCGGGGGCGCGGCCGTGGTGCTGATGATCCTAGTACTCGTGACGTCCCAACGGAAAGTAGCGCTAGAGGACGGCTCGACGCACCTCATCGACGGGCTCTCCTACGCGTTCAAGGCGATGGGCGTGGTTGTCCCGATCGGAGGGTTCTTCTACCTGGGCATCCCGGATTATTCCGGAGCCATCCTCGGCCTCCCAGAGGAAGTTCCGCCCCCACAGTTCCTTTTCGATACGGTTGCAGCGATTCAACCGTACATTCCAGCTAATGCTTTCATCGGGGCGTTTGCCATTGTTCTGATTGGCATGCTCATTTCACTTGACGGGTCGGGTTGGGCTGGGCTGCCGCTGGTGGGAGGAATCAGCGTGCAGATCGCTGACCACGTCGGAATTGATGCGACTTTGCTCGCCGCGCTGGGGCAGAATGCGGCTGTGTGGACCGGCGGGGGAACGCTCCTGACGTGGTCGAGCCTCATCGCCGTAGCGGCGTTCGCCCGGGTTCCAGTCGTCGACCTCGTTCGCTCGATGTTCATCCCCGTAGTTTCGGGGTTTGCCGTTGCGGCAGTCGTGGTGGCAGTGATCGGCTGATCTTCGCCATGTCGCCACTCGTTGATCTACCTGAACCACGAGTTCAGCACCCTCTCCGCATCGGAGAGTCTCCGTTCGGTATCAAGCCGAGTAACATCCGCTCACCATTCGATGAAGGGTAACCAAAATGAGATTCGCATTTCTTAGTGAGGCTGAGACCTCTCCAGGAACCACGCACCGCCAGCGATACGTCGAGTTGGTGGACCAGATCCTGCTCGCAGAGAAGGTCGGGTTCGAAGTGTTCGGAACGTCAGAGCAGCACTTCGCGATCGGTGGGATCGCCTCGGCTGCGCCAGAGACGCTCTACCCGTATGCGATGGCACTCACCTCGAGGATCCGGTTCCTACATGCCGTCACGTTGCTTCCGAAGAACTTCAACCACCCCCTGCGCGTAGCCGAGCGGGTCGCAACCGAGGACATCCTCTCCAATGGGCGCGTCGAACTCGGCACGGGCCGCGGCAACACGACGCTCGCGCTGCGTGCGTTCGAGGTCGGTGTCACCGAGAACAAATCCCAATGGTCTGAGGGACTCGACCTCATCCGTGCCGCATTCCTGAATGATCCTTTTCACTTTGAAGGCGAACACTACAAGGTCCCCCCGCGGAGCCTCACTCCGAAGCCGGTCCAGTGGCCACATCCACCCCTTTCGGTCGCAGCGACGAGTCCCGGAACGCACGTCCAAGCAGCACAGAAGGGCATCGGTGTGATGACCTCGTCGAGCTTCATGGGCTTCGAGTACATGAAGAACACGTTGGCTCTTTACGACGAAACTTACGACGGCTTGACCTTTGATTTTCCGACGACGCGGTCGAAGGCTGCAGTCAATTTTGGCGCCGTGATTTGCCTCGAGACTATGGAAGAGGCGATGAAATACGTCGGGCCCGCGATCGAGTATTCCAAACAGGCCATAGGCGCCTACGAGCGGCTTGCAAAGCTTTCGGAAGACTACGCCTACATGGGCGCCGTGAGCGGGGTCGACTTCCACGACACCAACTTCATGTTGAACGAATCGGCAGGATTCGTCGTTGGAGATCCAGACGAGTGCATCCGACAGGTCCAAAAGTTTGCGGATCTCGGCATTGACACGCTGATCATGCGCATTGATTCGATGCCCCACGACGTGATCATGCGCACGATCGCGAACATCGGCAAGTACGTTATCCCCCACTTCAGCACGCCCTGGGCACTCGCGAAGTCCGCCGATGACGCGCTCGAAGAGATCCGAGCGCTCCGGCCTGTACATGAGGAGAAGCTTCGCGAGTTTGAGGCGTCGCGGGGGAAGGTGCACGGATGAGCCACGTCGTCGAGTTTCTCACGGTCAACGTTGCAGTCACATCCCTTGACGTGACGTTGCCGATCTACCGCGCTCTCGGGCTCACCGACCTTGAGCCGTCGGTCATGCCGGAGCTTCCGATCGCAATGACCGACATCACCCTTGATGTCCCCGGAGGTACAGGGATCTCACTCATTTCGCCGCATGAAGCCGGGCTCGGACCGGTCGGCCGTTTCCTCGACAAGCGGGGCGAGGGGGTCTATTCAATCGCACTGCGCGTGGACGACATTGAGGCGACGATGGAGGACTGGGCGAAGCTCGGCCTGCGATGGGCCGTCCCGGAGCCCATCGAGATCCCGGGCGGACGCGCGGCCCGTTACGTCGCGGATCGGGCACTTTTGAACTGGGCGCTGCCGAAGGAACTCGGCGGAGTGCTGCTGGAGGTGGTCGAGCTCCGGGGTGAAGTGCGTGTCGACCAGCGGCTCACGAGGGCCGAGGCTGTCAGATCATGAATTTCGAAATCAATGGGACGAGGAAGCGAATGTTGCACGTTGAACGGCGCGCGGATGTCGTTTGGTTGACGATGGACCACCCGCCGGCAAATGCACTGAACAATGCGCTGCTCCGAGAGATCGTGGCAGAGCTGGGCCTGGTCGTGTCGGATGACACGGTGCGCGGTGTAGTGGTCACCGGCGCCGGGAACAAATTCTTCACGGCCGGTGGTGATGTGAAGGAGTTCGCAACGATCACCCCGGCCGAAGGCGTGGCACGAGTTCGACTCGGTTCGCAGCTCAAATCGCTGCTTGGCGCGCTCGAATGCCCACTCGTGTGCGCGGTCAATGGCGCCGCGGTCGGCTCGGGGATGGAGATGGCGGCACTCGCGGACTATTGCGTCGCCTCCCATACCGCGAGATTCGGCATGCCGGAGATCAACCACGGGCTCATGCCAATGGCGCGAGGAATCCAACAGCTAGTTAGGGTGCTCGGCTACAACAACGCGAAGAAAGTTCTTTTCGAAGGCTCCATATATTCGGCCGCGGAGGCCGAGAAACTCGGGCTCGTGCACGAGATCGTCGAACCCGAGGATCTCCTGGGCCGTGCTGACGCTTGGGTCACCGAGATGGCGGCGAAGCCGGCCCACATCTTCCGCGCTCTCAAGCGAACGGTAAATCAAGGCATGACGATGTCGGACGCCGAACTCGAAGAGATGACCGCCGCCGATTTCGAAAGCTACTACGGCACGGAGGAAGCCACGAGCAGCTTGAACACTCATCTGGGCCGCCCTCGCGCCTCCGCTGAGGAGCGTCGATGAACGACTCACGTTTGTGGCGAGCGCTCACGCTGGCGGTGGAAAGGTTTCCGAACCGAACAGCGATTTGGACAACTAATCGGCACTTGAGTTACCAGGAGTGGTACGCAGAGATCCAACGGGTCGCGGGCGGGCTGCTGGCGCTGGGTGTGTCCCGCGGCGATCGCGTCGCGATTGGGATGCGCAACTCCATCGCGCATGCCACGTTACAGTATGCGGCCCAGATGATCGGCGCATGCGCAGTCCCGTTCAACTATCGGCTGAAGCCCGCGGGTGTCAAGCATGTGCTGGAGGACTCCGGGAGCAAAGTCGTCGTCGTTGACGACGCCGTTTCGCCCGATACGACCGCCAAGCTGCGTGGGCAGGGCGTCGAGTGCCACTGGGTCAGAGCCAAGGGTGACCCGGCAGCGTTCGAGCATAGATTCGAGGACCTTGACGGTGCTGTAGACGAAAGCCGGTTGCCCAACGAGAATGATCTCTCGGCGATCATCTACACATCTGGGACCACAGGGCTGCCGAAGGGCGTGCCGGTGACACACCGAGCCGTGTACGAACGGATCATCACTCATACCTCGACGGTCGGCCCGCACTTCGACGATGGAACCCGCACTGTCGGCGCAACCCCGCTTTACCACACTGTCGGGCTGCACTGGCTGTTCTACTACACGGTGTTCGTGGGCGGAACCTATTACCCCTTCGAGCGAATCGATGCAGAAACTGCGGAGGTCGTTAAGTCCGAGCGCCTGACTTACATGCACGCTCCGCCGACGTTATATCGCATGCTTATCTCGCATCTGGGGGCGTCGGAGAAGCTTGAGTCTTTCAGGGAGGTCGTGTTTGGCAGCGCGCCGGGTGGCGCAGAGTTCCTCGAGTTGCTGTTCGAGCGTTTCCCCAACGCGCTCGTCCACGAAGGCTACGGCACCACCGAGTTGTCCATTCCCTTCATGACCTCTTCAATGGCGGGGCAAGCACCCGGCACGCTGCGGCTAGCCGCGGACCAGCGCGTCCGAATCGTAACATCCGGGGGCGGTGCGGATGATCTCGTACGACCTGGCGAGGTCGGTGAACTGTTGGTCGACATGTTGAACCCCGGTGTCTTCGAGGGGTACTGGGGGGCGAACGCGGCCAAGACGGTCGAGAAGGTCGATCACGGGTGGTTTCGTACCGGTGACCTGTTCCGAGCCGACTCCGACGGTAACTACTTCTACCATGGCCGCCTCGATGAGATGTTCCGATCAGGCGCGGAAAGCATCAAACCGGCCGAGGTCGAGGCCACGCTGATGAACCATCCGGACGTCGTCGATGCGGCAGTGATCGGTGTACCCGACGAATCCTGGGGCAACGTGGTGACCGCCGTCATCGTTCGCGGCAGCGCCGGAACGAGCGAAGAGGCGCTCGACCTGCACTGCCGATCGAGCGATCTCGAGGACTACAAGCGCCCTCGAAGGTATGTCTTTGTGGCGAGCATCCCGCGCAGTCCCTCCGGGAAAATAGTCCGGGGCGAAGTCCGATCGATGGCGACGATACGGCAGTTGATTTCATGACTTCGGCTGGAGTGGTGGGGGCGGGCTCCGCTGCGGCGCTGCTCGAAGACTTCGGATCAGGAGCCAAATCTCCGATCGACGTGACCGCAGAGATCCTCGACCGTGTGCAATCCGTGAATCCAACGCTCAGCGCGTTCCTCGCCGTCGACAGCGTGGGGGCGAAGCAAGCGGCTGTACAGGCTGATCGGGCATGGAGAGACTTCCGCCGCGGCCGCGGCCCGGCCCCCGGCCCATTGTGCGGCGTACCCGTCTCGGTCAAGGATACGATCGAGGTCGGCGGGATGCCGACCACATACGGATCGCTGGCTTTTGCGGAGCACCTTAGCGAGGATTCGATGATTGCGACCCGGCTGCGGGAGGCCGGCGCGATAATCTTGGGCAAGACGAACACGTCTGAGTTTGCCCTGTCCTCGGTCACGTGGAACCGTCTCGCTCCGCCCACACGGAACCCGTGGAATCTCGAGGCTTCGCCGGGCGGTTCCAGCGGCGGTGCGGCGGCGGCGGTCGCTGCCGCCCTCGGGCCAATCGCCATCGGCACGGACTCCGCAGGTTCGATCCGGTTCCCAGCCGCGGTTACAGGGCTGGTCGGTCTGAAACCCACTCGGGGGGCGATCCCGGTCATCCAGCGCTGGCGGGCGTCCCCTACACGTTCCCACCCCGGGGTGATAACCCGAACTATCGCCGATGCGCGACTCACCTTCGCGACGCTGAGCGGCCACAGACACCAAACTGACACTGGATTCGGAGCCCCGCTCGTCGGAGTGATTGGGCGCGACGACGACGAAGCGGTTGATGCCGCCGTTGGTTATCTTGAACAGCTCGGCGCAAAGATTATCGAAGCCGCTCCTTTACCTACCAGTCCGCTGCCGGAATCGATCGGTGATGGACTATGGCCATTTGGGGCGGAGCACTTCGCCGCGGCCAACGACCTCCAGCCGGGATTCCTCGACCGGAACGCGAAACTCCTCACGTCCTACGCACTCCCGCTGTATAAGCAAGGCGCGAAGGCGCTCGCGTGGGAGTACCGCTCAGTGCTGAACCTTTCCGCCGAGTATGCCCGCAGGCTCACCGCCTGGGCCGCCCCGTACGACGTGGTGCTCACTGCCACCAGAAGTACGCCGGTGCTTCTGCCCGCATCCGTCGACAGACTCGGGCTCGGCCCGAAATCACCCGAGCTCTCGCCTTGGAACTACAGTGGACACCCCGCAATTGTGCTTCCGATCGGTGAGGTCCCGGGGAAGCCGCCGAGTTCTGTCCAGATCATCGGACAACCGGGTGATGACCACCGGCTATTGAATCTCGCCGCTGCCCTCGAGGCGGCGCGACAGTGGCTGCCGGCGGCGCCGCTGTTACAGACCTCCGGAAACTGAAGCGAACCAAGGGAAAGGAATATCATCATGAGCGCAGAGACCGCTCCTGCCCATACTCGAAAAGGGGTTCAACACCCACCCCGAAAGACCTATACCACGCTCACGCTCTGTAAGGCCGGCGGCGCAGGACAGGGGGCATTGTGATGCTCACGACCACTATCCGCGAAGATACTCAGCGATTCCTCAATCGGCCTGCCAGAATCCTCATCGGTGGCGAGTGGGTCAACGGCACGGGGACCGGGCGTTTCCAGTCGCTCGACCCTGCGACCGGCCAAGCTATCGGTGAAATCGTTTCCGGGTCAGATTCCGATGTGAACGATGCAGTCGTCGCCGCTCGAAGCGCATTCGAGTCCCCGGCATGGCGGGGCATTACCGCTGCCCGCCGTGCCGAGATGCTCTGGCGCCTCGCAGACCTTATCGATGAGAATCGCGCTCAGCTCGCCGAACTCGAGACTCTCGACCAAGGCAAACCGTACCTGTCTGCGCTAAACGGCGATGTCGCTGGGAGCGCCCAGACCTTCAGGTATATGGCAGGATGGGCCACGAAACTAGACGGTGAGACGTTCAACATAGGCGGTTCCGGTCAGTTTCACGCCTATACCCGTGTCGAACCGATCGGCGTTGTCGGGCAGATCATTCCATGGAACTTCCCGATCGGGATGGCAGCATGGAAGATCGCGCCCGCGCTGGCTGCGGGATGCGCCGTTGTCCTCAAGCCCGCCGAGCTCACATCGTTCTCCGCGCTCAGACTCGGCGAGCTCGCGCTCGAAGCGGGCATCCCACCAGGAGTGCTGAACATCGTCACCGGCTCGGGCTCGGTCGTGGGGACTGCTTTGGTCGAGCACAACGGCATCGACAAAATCTCCTTCACCGGGAGTACCGAGGTTGGCAAGGCGATCGTGCGGGCATCGGCGGGAAATCTCAAACGTGTAGGGCTCGAGCTTGGAGGGAAGAACGCGAGCATCGTTCTCGACGATGCCGACATGGATCGTGCGGTCGAGGGCATCCTCCAATCTGCCTTCGGCAACTCCGGGCAGGTGTGCACGGCGCCCTCCAACATCCTCGTCCAGGAACGCATCAAAGCAGAGTTCGACGAGCGGCTCGCTGGGGCGATCTCGCGGTTGTCTGTAGGCCCGGGCATGGAACCCGAGTCGAAAGTCGGGCCCCTCGTCTCCGAGTCGCATCTCCAACATGTTGAAGGCTTCATCGAACGTAGCCGGGCCGCGGGAGCGACGATAGTTACAGGGGGCAGCCGTCTGCCGAGTAAGGGCTATTTCCTTGAACCGACGCTCGTGTCGAACGTTGACCCGACCATGGAGATCGCTCGGAGCGAGGTGTTCGGTCCGGTCATCACCTCAATGCCATTCGACACCATCGAGGCAGCAGCCTCGATCGCGAACGACACCGAATACGGCCTTACCGCACAACTCTGGACCCGCAACGTGTCCACCGCGCATAAAATGGCAGAGCTTGTGGATGTCGGATCCGTCTGGATCAACGGCAAATCGATGGACATAGCGCTCCCGTTCGGCGGTTTTAAGCAGAGCGGGTGGGGTCAAGAGAAGGGTCGCGCCGGGATCGAACAATATACGAAGAGCAAGACGGTTGTCGTCGCGCTTGATACCTGAGGAGTAGAACGTGGTTTCGATGGCATCGACTAAGCACGATCTCAAGCGCGATGAGATCATTGCAACGGCCGCGAAGATGTTTGCGGCGCAGGGATACGCCGGTACGACTATTCAAGACATCGCCGCCGAAATCGGAGTGACGGGGGGAGCTCTTTACTACTACGTAAAGAGCAAAGAGGAATTAGCCTATCTCGTGCTCCGCCGTGCCGGCGTGAACCTCTCGACGATGCTGGAACAGATCCGTGAGCTGGACTACGATCCACAAGAGAAGCTCCGATTGTTCGTACAAGGGCACCTCCACACGATCATGGGCGACCGGGCCGTTTTCGACGTCGCACTCTCCCAGCGCTCGCACTTCCCCGACCAGGACCTTGAGATCATCATCGCCGACGAGAGGGCTTACCAGGATTCGGTTGCCAACCTGATCTCATCGGTCCCGGCCCTGCGCGTAGGCGCGTCGGAGAGTAAGATCCTTGCACACGCGCTTCTGGACATGCTCAACGGAACCATCCGATGGTATCGGCCAGATGGCCGACATTCGCTCGAAAAGATCGGCGAGACTCTCCACTCACTCTTTGTTAAAGGAGCTCTCGTCGAGGGAAGCACTGCTGGTGTGTCGGATTCAGATCAAGTTGCGACTCAACCGAATGCTGCTCCGATGATAGAGCAGATTAAGTCCGATAGTGCTCCACCGCCGGCCGGTGCATACAGCCAGGCCGTGCGCCATGGCAACATGCTGTATATCTCCGGGCAGACCCCGCGGCTAGCCTCAGGAGTCAGACTCATGGATGAGCCTTTCTCGTCGCAGGTACGCCATGTGCTCGAGAATCTGGAAAGGATCGCTGTTTCAGGGGGCGGGAGTCTTCGCCAGGCGGTGATGGTTACTGTCTACCTTCGAGACATGTCGAACGCCCCCGAGTTCGATCGAATATATAGCTCCTTTCTGGACACATCTCGGCCGCCCGCACGGGTCATCGTCCCTTCCAACCTCACGGTGGGAGAGGTCGAAGCGACGGCGGTGATAGCCGTGTAGTCGGATCAAGGACTGATGCGCAGGACACAGCCGGTATGGCTTCATAGCCATTGAGCGCGTAGCCAGGGTCTGATTCCGCATGGGAGCGAGCGGGCGATGAATTTCGCCTAGTTCCGAAACTGCGAGGACGAAGCCGCGCGTAGATGCTCGCGGCGGTCGTTGATTATGCCGATGTTTCGGTTTACGCCGATCTTCAGGTGGTCGCCTTGCTCAGTTCGCGTTCCTGGCAGCAGCCAGGCCGTCCTTCAACGCGCCTTAGGAACCGAGATCAGCGGACCACTCTGCTACAAGTCCGGGACGCCGCCCGACAGGGCACAGGCACTCTCACAGCGGCAAGACCACGATGTCCATTCACATCTTGCATGAGCGGGTGGAGATCATCGTGCCGAGTGACCAGAACGGCTCCTTCCAGATGGTGTGCGTTCCCAAGCTGGTCCGCCAGCTGGGCGGGTGGAAGATAATCCTCTCGCTCGAGTACGGCACTCTGAAATGGCCCCACTTAGGGCACTTTCAGAGTGCCATTTGAAGGGAAATCGAGAGTGGAACAATTCGAGCGTAGTCGTGTGTTATTCGTGGGATGTTGTATGCGGCGTCGGCCGGCGCGGTCCCGCGGGTCCGGAAGGTAGACGGAAACCGGCGGTTCAGTTCGCGGAAATGGTATGGCGGCACGTAGGAGAACCTCACACCATTCCCGGCCTTCACCTCGGAAATCCGCAAGATCTTTTACACTACGGATCAGATCGAATCGATCAACTACCAGCTGCACAAAATCACCCTGGTCTTATCTGGGCAGCGGAAATCGAGAGCAATCGCGGCCGCGAGCTCGGAACCCGCTCGGGATAGCATCGCGCGCCAAAACTTTCGCCGTCCAAGTTCACCCACCGACTCGATCTGACCATCAGGCAGACCGAATAACTGACTGAATTTTACTCAAGCCCTGGCCCGCAACGCCGCCGCGGCTCCGGCGAAAGAGCTTCGCGCATGGTGTGCGGCCTGGGCTGTGTCCTGCCGCCAGACATGACACCGGCCGGCACGCTGGTAACGGCGCAGGCGGATCAGCAGCATCGTCGGACGCGACCTGAGCAGTTACTGCACCAAGCGCCGGGTAGCCGTCCCCCGGTGCGCGCTCCTCGGCCCGCGGGGGCGGCACCACTGATCACTGTGCACCATCTAGCAGGCCAGCACTGCCCGGCTGGGCGCCAGATGATGCCTAACGATTTCCAAACCGAGCTCGTCCAGACGGCAAAGGGCAGGAGAAGGTAATGTCAGGCACTTCGAGGTCTTCCGGAGCGACGGTGTGTGACATGCCGCCCCCCGCCTTAACTCCCATCTGCGACGAGCCGCTTAATCAACTACCGGCGCTCTAGCCTTTCAAGAGCCGGACGTGGTCCGGGCTAAGATCGGAGATTCGGCTGACCCCCAGCAGTGCCATGGTCCTTGCCATATCCTTTTCCAGGATCTGGATGGCTCGGTCCACACCCGCCCGGCCTCCCGCCATGAGGCCATAGAGGTATGCGCGACCGATCAGGGTAAAGTCTGCGCCGAGGGCGAGTGCAGCTACGATGTCGGCTCCGCTCATGATTCCGGTGTCCAAAATAACGGACACTTTGCTGTTCTGCGCCTTGAGAGCAGCTGAAACGTTCGGAAGAAGGTGGAACGGAATGGGTGCTCGATCGAGCTGCCGCCCGCCGTGGTTGCTGAGCACGATACCATCGGCGCCGTAATCAGCCACCTTGCGCGCGTCTTCGACGGTCTGGATGCCCTTGACCACCAGGTTGCCCTTCCATGTTTCGCGCAGCCAATCGAGGTCGTCGAAGGTGAGCGAGGGGTCGAACATTGAATTGATGAGTTCCGCGACCGTCCCTGTGTATCGGGAGAGGGATGCGAACGTCAAGGGTTCATGGGTGAGAAAGTTGAACCACCAGGTAGGACGATAGGAGGCATCAAACACCGTCCTAAGCGTTAGCGCAGGCGGAATGGTCATGCCGTTGCGGACATCCCGGAGGCGAGCACCGGCGACGGCGGTGTCCACCGTCACCATTAGAGTATCGTTGCCTGCCTTTGCAGCGCGCTCAATAAGTTCCAACGACCGATCGCGATCGGTCCACAGGTAGAGTTGGAACCAGTTACGTCCATGGGGCGCCGCGGCTGCAACGTCTTCGATGGACGCTGTGCCCATCGTAGACAGCGTGTATGGGATGCCTGCGGCTTCTGCAGCCTGGGAGCCCGCGTACTCACCTTCGGACTGCATCATGCGCGTGAATCCTGTAGGGGCAATGCCAACGGGGAGCCGGGAGAGCCTTCCGAGAACCTCAGTGCTGAGGTCGATAGCGGAAACATTCCTAAGAATCCCGGGCTGGAACTCGATATCAAGGAAGGCTTCGCGAGCCCGGCGGAGAGTGGTTTCGGTTTCCGCAGCGCCATCGGTGTAGTCGAACGGAGCCTTGGGCGTGCGGCGTTTAGCAATCCCACGCAAATCCCAGATGGTATTAGCCCGCCGTAATCGTGCATCACGACTGAATGCGGGCTTCTTGAATTGCATCAAGGGAGCGAGGTCCGAATATTTCGGAAAGCGGCGCTTCATGGCCGGCTGGAGCGCGGAGGGCGTCCGCCGATGTCCGCCGACGTCGTTGGCGGCCGCGGGCTCGGCCGTGGTCGCATGCATATCGGGGTGAGCGGATTCAAGCGCTTGTGTCATTGTTTCCTCTGGCCAGTCAGAAGCTTATGTGGTCTAACCACAGTATTACATGTGGTCAGACCACTCAACTAGACTTAACACATGCGCGCGTATCAGCTGGTTCTGGAATGGGTAGAGAAGCAATTGTTCGACGGGGAACTTGCTATAGGAGGCCGGCTGCCGGGGGAGCGCGCACTCGCTGAACATCTATCCGTTTCGCGGACCTCGGTCCGGGAAGCCTTCAGAGTCTTGGAGGCTATGGGCGTGATCAAGGCGGGGGTGGGTTCAGGAAAGGATGCAGGCACGGTGGTGATAGCGAATCCGGCAACAGCACTCGGGTCTGCGCTGAGGCTACACGTTGCTACACAGCACTTGTCCATAGCCGACATCGTGGAGACCCGAGTACTCCTTGAGTCGTGGGCGGCTCTGCACGCAAAGCATGGGGTTCCGGCTCTCGAAGAGGCCGCGCAACTGCTCGCAGAGATGGCCTCCGTAGCCGCCAAAGGAGAGGCAGATGTCAATGTCTTCCTGGCACTTGATGTGCGCTTCCACCTTGCGCTCGCGACGGCGGCCGGAAACGCTGTAGTCAGTGCCATGATGGGCTCTCTCCGGGAAGCGATTGAGGGGTACACGGCCGAATTGGCCCATAATCTGCCGGACTGGAAATCGACGGTTCTGCGGCTGTGTGCCGAACATCAAGCCATTTTTGACACCATCATTGATGGTGACGGTTCCAAGGCTGCCGGCTTAATCGGTGCTCACATTCAGGGCTATTACCGCGAGGCCGGGTTCCAGAATGGCGCAGAGATCAAGACATGTTTCTACCCCTGATTTATGCAGAGGACCAACGCTGGTCCTCCATGACGGGCAAGCCGAGCGGCAGAGCGTACCCGACGGGATCTTAAGTCGCGCCGCGGAGCATGGTCCTAGCGATCACACGCCGCCCTGGGGCACGAAGCAGCTGGATCTCGTCCTTGATGCTGTGAGCGCCGCCCTTGTGGCGATTGACTATAGGCGGTCCATTACTGCAGATCCTCCGCGGATACCGTCAAGCGGCTCACCCTCGAACTGGGCGGTAACGACGCCGGCATAGTCCTACCTGACGCCGATCCAAAGGCGATCGCACAGGACCTCTTCTGGGGCGCGTTCCTCAACACCGGCCAGACCTGCTCGGCCCTCAAGCGCCTTTACGTCCACACCGACATATACGACGCCGTCTGTGAGGAACTCACGAAGGTCGCCGCAGCCATGCCCATGGGCAACGGCCTGGACGAGAACAACGTTCTGGGACCGCTGCAGAACAAGGCCCAGTACGACGTCGTTGCCGACCTTGTGGAGGCCCAGGGCTTCCGGAGCCCGCATCCTTCTCGGCGGTAACCGCGACGCCGGCCAGCCCGGCTACTTCTACCCCACAACGCTGGTGGCGGACATCGACAACAACAACCCGCTCGTGGCAGAGGAACAGTTCGGCCCCGCCCTGCCCATCATCCGCTACGGCACGGTGGACGAAGCCGTGGAGAAGGCAAACGCGCTCGACGTCGGACTCGGCGCCTCCGTCTGGTCCTCCAACCGTGACGCCGCGCGGGAAGTCGCGGCACGCATCCAGGCCGGCACTGTTTGGATCAACAAGCATGGCGTAGTTGACCCGCGGATTCCGTTCGGCGGCGCCAAGCAGTCCGGTTACGGCCTTGAGTTCGGCGCCGAAGGCCTCAAAGCCCTCGGCGTACCGCAGGTCATCAACGCCTGAGCTGAGGCTCACGGACGGGGCGGTCCGGCCCGAAAGCTGACGCCGGGCCCAGCGGGCGAGCTTCTTGCCCTTGCCCTTTCACCAGTTGTCCTCGTCCTGTGAGCCCGCGCCAAAACAGGATAAACTGTTCCTACCTTCGCGGGGAAAGACAAAAATGAGACCTCTCTTGATGCATTGGCTCAGCGGCTGGCGCATGTTCCTCAAGGATTTAGACGAAGCACTAATTGAGCGCCCCTGGACCCTCTAACCAAGGAAGTCCCAGCATCAGCTTCACTCTGTGTGCACGGGTCAGGTATTGGTTACTCATTGAAATGACATTGCGATCCCATATCCCCAAAGACGGAGCTGACCGTCTGGTTCCTGGGCGCGCCTCACGCCTGTCCTATTTTTCAAGTGGTCCTCGCGGGATCTCACAGATTTGACTTGAAGATACCGAATCATTCAGTCGCAGCCCTATTAAGGAAGCACGATCAACAAAAAACACGACGATCGTCCCCACGATTATCGCAGGCAACAGGGACGTGCTAGAGCGGGAGCTCAACCATGCTGTGGAACTGACGCGGTGCTCGCGGGTGCCTTGGCAATTGTGCAACAGCGTGTTGCGCAATTGTCCAGAGGCTGTCTGGACAAATAGGTCCGCTGCCCACAGCCGGGGACAATCCTCATGAGTTATCCACCGCTACTGCTGCTGAGGGAGCTCCCCGATGGCTCCCGATTCCAGCCGTGGATAACCCGGATTGAACCCCAACTGTTGACAGCTCGCAGGGGCCCGCGCTAAAGGAAATTGCGGATTTGAGCTCGGTCGAGCGGCGTCAGGTACACGCGAAACTGCCCACTGGTCCACTCAAGACAGCAGGTAGCAGGTCGTGGAGGAACGCTAGGCAGGCAGCGTGCGAACGTCTGGGAACCAGCCCGTCGGTGCTTTCTTTGGTTCGAGGTGTTCGGGGTCGCGGTGTTCTTTCATGTCGCAGTTGTAGAACGGTCCTTGTGGGTCCAGGAGGACTCTCATGTGGTGGTCTGCGTGGTCCCGCCACCAGAGGCTCATGCCGGTGGCAGCGTCCAGGCGCAGGTGCTCCCAGGAACGCCACATGGCCGCGACCCGTGAGACTGCTTCGGGGTGGAAGTACCACTCGATGCACCATTTCGCGGATTTCCCGGTGACGCTGCGGACGTAGGTGGGGAGCAGTTGCTCGTGCAGGAATTCTTCGGCCGAACCGTAGACGAGCTCCGGTGTCTCCCCGGCCTTTCCGTCCTCGCTCCGGCTGGTAGCGCGGGCGGGGGTGTCTGGATCGAATAATCCGAAATCATCTTCCATGAGCCAGGTGCTTCCTTACTTTGTGACCCAGGGATTAGCGTTCGTCGCGGCCGAACGGGGGACTGGCTCAACTTCGGGCTGCGGGCTGTACTTCCGGATGGACGCTTCCACAGCTTCCTTGTGCGGGCCGGTGTACCAGGGCAGTGTGCGCACCAGCGTTGCCGGCGCCCCCGAAGCGAGGACCACCGCCCGGCCGCGGTCGAGTTCGGCGAGGTTTGAGACATCGAAAATGCGTTCCTTGCCCTCCTGACGGGAGCGGCTGGGCCCGGACTTGCCGGACGAGACAGAGACATTGATGTAGCTGTAGTCACCGATCAGATCCGAGAGTGCCCGGAGGAATCCTTCTTCGGCGACGCCGCCGCCGTAGACCTTGACGTTCGCGGCGGACCAGATTTTCCGCATGTTGGCCTCGCCCCAGAGTTCGACGCCCTGGGACCAGGATTGCAGGATGCCCATGACGATCAGGCCCTTGGAGCCGTAGTGGCTGAACTGGTCGGGCAGCCCGGCCCAGCGGACGACGTTGGCCAGCTCGTCGAGGGCGAACAGTGCAGGCTTGGGCAGGCGTCCGCCGCTGCGCTCTGCCCGTTCCTCCATGGCCTCGGCGATGGCCACCGTCAGTGCCGTGGTGAGCGGAGCGGCCGAGCCGGCCCCTTCCTTGGAGAGGATGTAGATGGTCTCCTGGGAGGCGGCGAACGCGTGCGGGTTGAACTGACGGCGCGCATCGGCAGCCACGCTCGCGCTCCCGGTCGGGGCGACCCACCGCAGCGTGTTCCTGCTCTTGAGGCACTGAATCATTTTCTCGGCCGTGCCGAAGATGCCGTCGCGCTGTTTGTCGGCCAGTTCCAGCGTGGACTCCAGACCTTTGTACTGCAGCTCGTAGTCATGTGTTTTGAGGATGTTGATGGGTTCGCGGTTTACCTGCTCCGTCACCCAGAGGTAGACCTGGGTGATGGGCAGCCCGCCCAATGCGGCCGCGAGGAAGTACGAGGAGAGAATGTCTTCGGCTTTGGGATCGAAGTAGGCGTCCGGCTTGGACCCCGGGACCCGTGAACCGACCGAGAAGTGCTGGGTGAGCTTGTAGGCCTTCTCTTCGTCCGTGACGTAGGAGAGCGGGTTCCACCACCAGTGAGGTTCCTCCTGGGCAATTTTCTGCGGATCGAACACCCACACCGGGGCCGTGGCCTCGCGGACGCCGCGGGTACCATCCACGACGTCGCGCTTGTTCGACGTCGAAACCACCGCCCCTGGTGCGTTCAGGATTGCGGGCATCACCCGGGAGGTCGACTTACCTGTTCGTGGTCCCCAGATATCGAGGCTGAGGTCTTCCCAGGACTGGATGAATTTCTGGCTGGTGGAGACGACCTGGCCCACGACGATGCCGGGGGTGTCCTTGATTCCAAGCCGTTCGGCTTTGGCTGTTGCGCCTTTCTCGGAGAACGCGGCCAGCGACTTGCCCCGGCCAAGGTAGCGGGCGGCCTTATCGACGCGGGCCCGCTTGGACGAACCCTGGCGCCAAGCCACCAACACGACGAGGGTCAGCAGGAACATGAGGCCGGCGATGAGGGACGCGGCGAGAGTGGATTGGGCCGGCCAGGGCACGCGGCCCTTGGCCAGTCCGGCCAGCAGATCAACAGGGTGGGCCGGCGGGGCCTGAATGCCGGCCATCCACGAGCCAAGATGGGCGGCCGCATAGGTGCCTCCGCCGAACACAACGATGAAAGCAATGGCCAGCCAGACCAGCAGGGCATCCCCCAGGCCCATTCCCTTACGGTTCGGAGCACTCACGCACGTCCTCCTTCGCCGAGCAACCGGGCAGCCGCCGGTCCCAAGGGAGGTTCCGCGGGTATCTCTAGTCGCTTAGGTTCGTTGGCTTGGTTTGCGGGCAGGACTCGCGTTTGAGCGGGTGGCATCGGTTCGGAGCCCTTTTGGGCTCGAACCGATGAACCGTCGACGAGAGTGATGGTTTGGGCGTAATGTCGACGCATGCTCGCTCCTTCTGAAGTTGGTAGCTGATGAGACTGGTGGCGTTGCCGGGTGGTAGCGCCGCGGACCCGGTGTTCTGGAGTGCGCAGGCCTTCGAGGACTTCGAGCAGGAGATCGTGGATCAGTATGCGCTGGCGATGGCAGCGGCTGGTTTGAGCGACTCGCACATCCGCAATACCCGGGCGACGATCATTGAATTCGCCCGTTCGGTGACTGGCCCGCTGTGGGCGGTGACTTGCCAGGATGCCGACCGGTTCCTTGCCGAGCAGCGGCGGCTGGGCCGCAGTGTGAGCACCAGGGCTGGCAAGGCCGGGTCTCTGGCGTTGTTCTATGAGTTCATGGTCAGTCGTTACCAGGGTCGGATCCATCGGGCGACCGGGGTGCTGGTCGAGCAGCCCATCGACGAGTTCAACCGTCAGTCGGGTGCTTCGTTGGGCAAGGTCCGGGTGCCGCCGTCGGATGCCGAGATCGAAGCGTTCTTCACTGGTTGGCGGCATTCGATCCCTCAGGCCCGCAAGTATCTTCCCGCCGCTCGGGACTACTTTGCTGCCTCGTTGTGGCGTCGGCTGGGGTTGAGGATCAACGAGACGGTGATGCTGGATATCCGTGATTGGCGTCCGGATTTGGGCGGGTTCGGCAAGCTCCACGTCCGGTTCGGCAAGGGAGCGCGGGGCCGTGGCCCCAAGCCGCGGCTGGTACCGGCGATCAATGGTGCGGCCGAGCTGATCGACTGGTGGCTCACTGATGTCCGCCACCAATATGGCGAAGACTGGGCGGATCCGGACGCACCCCTGCTCCCCTCGGAGCGGTTCGACCGCGAGCTGGGACGATGCGGCCGGGTCGGCGGCAACGCGCTGCGCCGCACCCTGGCATTGCAGGTCGAGCAGCGGCTGCCGGCGTGGTCCGGACGGATGACACCCCACGTTCTGCGGCATTACTGTGCATCCTCGCTTTACGGGGCTGGGATGGATATTAAGGCCCTTCAGGAGTTGCTCGGGCATCAATGGCTCGCCACTACATCGCGGTATATCCACGTGCGCAGCGAGCATGTCGAGCTGGCTTGGAAGAATGCCAACGAGCGGGTCGAGTCCCGCTTCGCGATCACACAGAAGGAAGGATGAGGCCGTGCAGTGGAACCTGCGGATCAGAGCCGCCGAGCGCGGGATCTGGAAGTCAGCGCAGATGCGCCGGATGCTCGCCGAGGCCGGGCTGGAGATCAGTGCAGGAAAGATGTCCTCGTGGTGGGCCGGGACGCCGGCGACGATGAAACTTGAAGAGCTCGACGTGCTCTGCTCGGTGCTGGAGTGCACACCCACTGACCTGATGAGCCCCGAGCCGGACAAGGTCGCGGCGCGCCGCCCCCGCGCCACCGAAACCGTCAACGGCGATAGCCAAGGCCACGCCGCCGGCAAAGGCGGGATATCGCCGACCGTCACGCCGAGATTCGGCAAGCCGCGGTCCGAGCCGCCCCTATAGGCAGGGACGTTGTGAGTCCTGCCCCAGGCCCGATGGCACCGCTGCGGCCGCCATCGATGTGTCCCGACTGCCAAATCAACCGGGTGGCGTGGGTCCACCCTCGGGTGGACTACTGCTATGACTGCCTTCCCGGCGGCCCGTTCATCCCACCCCCTTGCTCCAAATGCGGCACCAGCACGGGATACTTCAGCCAAGGCATGTGCGCCAGCTGCCATCCCGGCAGCCCGCAACACCCAGGCTCCTGCAAAGATTGTTTCGCCTGGGGTGTCTACCGCCGCTACAACTGGACCTGCTGGCAGTGTCGCTGGTGGCGCTCCCACAACCCGGAAGGAATCTGCGACTATTGCGGGCGGGCGGCCCGCGTCGGAGAGCGGCGGGCCTGCCGGCTGTGCCTGGAACAGGCCCGAATGCTCCAAGAGCCCGGACACGGCCTGGACCTGGTCGGTGCGACGAAGGCCGGTCACCAGCTCTTCTTCGCCAACATGACCTTCGCACGTCGGGGAGCACCACCGCTGAGCCCGGAGCAGCGCGCCCCATGGAAGCGGCGGGACCAGCACAACCTGCCCGGCAGCGGGGCCGCCGCCGAGTTCGGCGGGCAGATGGCGTTGTTCGACCTGGCGCCCGACCCGAAGGCCCTGGCAGAGCGTGTCCGCCGCGAAGACAACGACCTGACCCGCTACTGCGCCGCCATCGTCCGTGAACACGCTGCAAGGGCCGGCTGGAGCAAGCGGCAACGTAACGATGTGACCCGCTCGCTGCGGATGCTGCAGGGCCTGCGGCCAACCCCAACCGCGAAGGTCCGTGCCACCGACGTCCTCCAACTGCGCCAATACTCCGGCAACGTCATCTCTACGATCGACGTACTGGCCGCGGCGGGGCTCCTCATTGAGGACCGGCCGACCCGAGTCGAACGCTACTTCGCAGCAAAGACCAGCACTCTGCCGCCTGTGATGAAGGACCAGCTTGAGGTATGGCTGGAAGTCCTGACCAACGGAGCCCGCCGGCCTCCACGGCAGATTCCGCGAGACCCGAAGACCATCATCGCGCACATTCTGGGCATCGAACCGATCATCCATGCCTGGGCCGCGGCCGGCTTTCAGTCTTTCGCCGAGGTCACCCGCGCCGACATCACAGCCGCGCTGGACGAAACGAAGGGCCGCCGCCACATCGCCGGAAACGGGCTCAAATCGCTCTTCACGATCCTCAAAGGGCGCCGGCTCATCTTCGCCAACCCGACCCGCGGGATGAAAGCATCCCCGAAAGCCACCAACACTCCGCTCGCCCTGGATGCTGCGGTGATCCGTGGCGAGCTGAACTCCCCAGACCCGGTGGTCGCCCTCGCGGTTGCCTTGGTCGCCTTCCACGCCCTGACAGGCCAGCAAGTCCGTGAACTGAAACTGACCGACATCAGGGACGGGCATCTCGCAGTGGCTGACCGTTACATCCCGCTGGCCGGGCCCGTGCGCACCCGCCTGACAGCCTGGCTCGACCACCGCAACCGGACCTGGCCCGGTACTGCCAACCCACACCTGCTTATCAACCGGCGCACCGCACCCAGGCTCCTCCCCGTCAGCAGCCAGTTCCCCTGGTCCGGATTGACGCTGCGGCCGCGGGTTCTGCGAGAGGACCGCATCCTGCACGAGATCCACGCAACCGGCGGCGACATCCGCCGCGTCTGCGACCTCTTCGGACTCAGCGTTGAAGGCGCCACCCGCTACCTCGGCACCCTTGAGCACCCCGACCTTACCCTCGAGAGCCAACGGGTTCCCCGAACCTAAGCATGCAGAAGGACTCCAGCCCGCAAGCATGCTCAGGTTCAGGCCAAAAGCGTCAAAATTCACGCGAACTTCTCACGGTCTGGGTGCCAGCGGGTGTCGGTGTCGTTCAGGCCGTCGTTCTGCTCGATGGAGGTCAGGCCGAGCTGAACGGGGATGCCCGGCCGGCCGCCGACCTTGATCAGGAATTTGCCCCGGCCCGGGGGGTCGACATCGAGTCCGCGTGAGTCCCAGGCGGGCGGGTCCTGCCACGAGATGAGTTTCTGCTGCTCTTGGCGGGAGAGGGGAATCGCGGAGGTCAGCAGGGGCATTTCCGAGGCCGGCAGGCCGCCGCAGATCACCATGCCGGAGCGTTCGACGAAGCCGCGGGCTTTCATCCGGTCCTCTTCGGCCGGCAGCGCCAGCAGGTCGGACATGGTGTGGGAGATCATGATCTGTCCCACACCCACGGACCGGTTGAGCCGGGTCAGGGCGTCCACCCGGTCAACCATGCCCTTGCCGGCACGCAGCGCCCGCCACAGCTCGTCCAGGACCACTAAGTAGTTCCGGCGCGGTTCCAGGCCCGCGTCCGCGAGGGCGTGGGCGACGTTCACGGTGCCGAAGCCGTAGGACCAGCAGGCGAGCAGCACGGCGGCCTGCAGGTCGGTTTCGGTTTCGTCGATGCTGGAGACGTCGAAGACTACGGCCCGGTCACGCTTCATGGGGTTGGTGGTCTGGCGGGAGAAGATTTCGCCCAGCTTCCCTCCGCCGGTCAGGCCCAGCAGGGTTGCTTCCAACGCCCGTGTTTCCTGCAGGTAGATGTTCATGTCGCCGCGGTCCAGCGCGACCTGGCGCAGTTCGTCGGGGGCGGAGACGATTACATCGAGCAGGTCTTTCAGGACCGGAATGCCGTCGAAGCGTTCATCGAGGACCCGCAGCGCCCGGTCCAGGATGGTCTGTTCCTGGTCCGTGGGAGGGTTGTTCCGGCTGATGGTGATCAGGGAGACGACCATGGTCAGTCGACGGCCGTGGGCGTCGGCGCGGACCCGTGCGGCGTCTTCATGGTGGCCGCTGTCTTCGAGCAGCTGGGCTGCTTCGACTGCCTGGCCGGGGTCGAGGATGTTCAGGTAGCCGACGCCGCGGCCGAGCTTGATGACCTGGCCGCCGAGGGCTTTCACGGCTTTGACGTGCTCGCCTTTGAGGTCGCCAAGGATCAGGGGGTGGACTCCCTGGGCCGAGAGGCCGATGAACATCCGTCGGACGACGGTGGACTTTCCGAGGCCGGGTTTGCCGAGGATGAACGCGGACGGGTTGGAAATCAGCCGTGCGCGCTGGAACCAGCTGATCGGGTCACAGCACACCGTTGCCTGGGTTTCCTCGTGGCGGCCGAGCGGGACACCGATCATGGGCGAGGATGCACCCGAAGAGAACGGCCACAGTCCGCAGACCTGGACGGTGGTTCCCCGGTACTCCCGGACGGACGGGAGCAGCTGGGCCATGCCGCCGCCCCGTCCCGTCCAGCCCCGCGAACCAGGCCCTGCTTCCTTTGCCGGGGCTTTTGCTGTCTTTACTGTCAAAAGCTTCATGCGGGCCATTAGAGGGCGTCCTTAATTTCGGAGGGCACCATGCTGTGCTTGGGCAGGACCAGCCCCAGGGGCAGGGACGCCGCGAACGCGGTGTCCTGGGAGCCGTAGGCGCGGCGCAGCAGCACGCGGGCGGTGCCCGAGGTCTGTTCAATGGCAGCAACGGCGTCCGGCAGGCGTTCCTTGTCGGTGACCGTGGCGGTGACGACCATGCCGAAGTTCACCAGACCGGCGCCCTGGGCTTCTTCCTGGGCGGTCTGCACAGCAGAGCGGGCATCCACCAGCGCCCGGGCTGTCGGGCGGGTGCCCGAGGTGATGCGGACGTTGGCGTTGTTCTGGTCCCGCTCAACTACCGCTGCGGCACGGGCGGAGTCCATCGGACGGTAAAGCAGGGAGATGCGCTTGCGGTCAATGTCCCCGTGCGGGGCCAGAAGCCGGGAGAGGACGGAGGAGTTCACGGACCCGCGAGGAGCCCAGGTCATGGTCCACGAGGCAGAGAACGCGGAGTCGTGCCGGTAGTCGTCCCAACTGGCCTGCGTCGCGGTGGGACCGACCTCGCCCCAAGTCAGCGACACCGGGGTGCCAGCGGCGTGGGCCTCATCAATGATCAGCGCTGCGGGCGGGTCGTAGGCGATCCGTACGACCTCGCAAAGTTCCTGCGCAGACATTGGCCGGGCGATCCCGGCGCCGGTGGACTGCAGCCGGGCCGAAAGACCGGGAATCCGCGAGGCCAGGTCGCGGGCGACATCCTCCGGGGTGCGCTTTTTCGAGCCCGCGCGCAGGGAGGCGTTGAAGGTCAGGGAAACCCAGGCGCGGACCGTGGCTGATCCTTCCGGGTAGGTTTCGACGACCTCGTGGAGCATGTCCTTGGCGAACTGAGGGGCGTCCGGGTCGATATTCAACATGACCTCATTCCGCAGCCGGTAGCCGGAGTCCGGTGCGGTCTCAACGGTGACGGCGGCCGCGTCCAGGCCGGCCTCGTCGGCCAGCCCGGCGAGCCAGCCGCCCCAGTTCGCGACCCAGGCATCGACCTGTTCCGGGTCCACGAGGGAGGCCCCGTCGGGTTCGGTGGAGAAGACCACGGTGAAGTGGCTGGTGGCCGGGACGTGCAGCATGGCGAAGGGGCGCTTGTAGGAGTCGGTGAACTCGTAAAGGGTGGACTTCGCAGCCAGGCCGGGGAGCTGGTACATACCCCACTCCGTCACGCCCAGTGGACCGGAACGGTACAGATTCGTCCCTGAGGACTTCGAGACCTTGAACGCCATGCGGATACCGAGACGGTCCACTACTGACTGGCCGTGCTTGTCTTTGACTGTCAGCAGCAGGGCGCAGGTGCCGGCGACCGCGAGGACGCCCAGGCCGGCGAAGAGTCCCCAGATGGCGAAGCTGACGATGCCCAGCAGGAGGCCGACCATGACAATCGCGGTGCCGATCGCGCCCAGGTTGCCCAGCCCGGCTGAGCGCGGAACGCGCCAATTTCCGTAGGACGGTTCCTTGTATTCGGTGTTAATTGCTGCCACTGGGGCCCTCCCCGGTTGAATCCTGCGCGGTCGTCTTGATTGCCTCTGACGTCTTGGACGCCACCTGTACGCCTGTGGCTACAGCCATGCCAGCCGGGCCCGTGGCTGCCGCTCCCGTTGCAGCCCCAGCACCTCCGGCCGGTGCTGCCGGTCCCGCTTTGCCTGCGGTGCCAGCGGCGCCACGCGGACCCGAAGAGCCAGGCGTTGGCTGCCCTCCCCCACCGCGGGGGCCTGAAGATCCAGAACTGCCCTTGGGAGAGTTGCCTGTAGTCGTGCTGGTTGTGCTGCTGGTGCTGGCTGGGGTGGGCGCTGCATTGCCCCGTCCACTGCCAACTCGGCCCATGGACACAGCCCCGGTGGCAAGGGCACCCACGGCGGCTCCTGCCGCTGCCCCGCTGCCAGCGGCAACGGCTCCCACCATCGGCGTGACGAACCGCATCAGGGCTGGAAGGGCTAAAAGGGCAACGATCATCAACGTGAACCCCGTGATGGAGCCAACCAGGGCATCCTTCCCGCTGGTCTTGCTCATCAACAGGAATGCGACCGAGTACACGATGGCGGCAGCCGGCTTATAGAGAATGAAGGCGATGGTCCAACCAACTGCCTTCTGGAACCACTGCCTGCCCATCTCCGTATTCGTGAATGCGGCCGTGGTGGGCAGGATGCCCGCCAGAATCACCAACATGCCGCTGCGGACCACCATCAGCACGATCTGAACCAGAGATGCAATCAAGCCGACGAGGCCCAGAACGATCAGAATGAAAGCCCCGACACCGGTCTGTCCCGTTACGACAAGGACGTGCATCGATTCCGCGAAGCCCTTCCCGTCGGTGGATCGGTCAATAATGGCGGCCGCGAATGTGTCCGCCGCGATGATCAAGATGGAGATGACACCCACACCAAGACTGGTCACCACAGTGAGGGTGATGAGGGAGCGTAGGAGATCTTTCAACGGTGCGCCCCGCTGCTCCCAAATCATGCGGATTCCTCCGATGATGACTGCCAGGACGGCCAAGGTTAGCGTCCAGGGCCACAGCTGGCTGTTCACTGTGGAGACCACCGGGCTCGCTCCGGTGCGGTCCTCACTAATCAGGTTCACCGTGGGCATAGAGACCCAGAAGGTCGACAGGGTCGTCACCATCTGGCTCATTCCCTCCATGATGGACCTCGCCAAGTTGCTGATTGCATCATCGGCGAGGCCCTGAACCCAGTCCCCAACGGGGTTCCATGTGGGTTTCATGCTCCACTCCACGGGATAAAGCCGGACAGGTCCCGTACCTGTCGCGGTTCTTCCAGCGGCGCGCCGTTATCGGCGACGACGCCTTTCCAGTCACCGTCCTGCCACAGCAACGTGGTGCGAACGGAGGCAAGCGCACCGTTGTCTGCCTTGAACGCCAAGTCGACGACGGCTTGATTGGCCGTATAGGAGACGTTGAATCCGGCGATCTGAATTTTCACTGACGAAGCGGGAGCCTGAGTCAGGGGCGCTTTCATGCCTGCCTCACGACCAGGTCCCTTTGCAGCGAGCTGTTCGGCGATGGCGCGTTCCTTTGAAGGGTCGCTGCCCAGAGCCCAAAGGTTCACAGCCGCGTAGAGCGCACCCTTTGGTGTGTGGGCGAAGCAAGATCTGATCCCCTGGGCGTCTGTCTTCCCCGGACCAATTTGTGGGTCGGTGGGAGCAGCCATCGTTCCTACCAGCTCCCATTTGGTTTCCGGTGCTGCGCCCAGTGACGTTTCCGTCGAGGTTGGAAGACCGCAGACGCTGCTGCCAGCGGCAGAGGCGCTGGGGCTGGCAGCAGGCGTGCTGCCGGTTCCAGGAGCCGGCGGTGCTGGCTGTGCGTCACTCTGTCCTTTGGGGAGCAGGAAGATGACAATTCCTGCTGCCAGCAGCGCGACCACCAGCACGGCCGCGATGATGAATCCGGGTTTGGTGAACGGATTGCTTTCGGTGGTGCTCTCTGTTGACTGGCTCATACGGAACCTCCCGTTGATGGTGCTGGCTTAGACGAAGGCGCGGACGATGCCCGCGGCTCCGGTGATGATGATGCAGCCCATGAGGACCCAGCCGAGCTTGCCGATCGCCTGTGCGCCTTCACCGCGTTGGAGTTGGATGACCATGCCGATGCCGACGATGATGACGCCCAGGACGCCGAGGACCAGGCCGATACCTGAAGCCCAGTTCAGGATGGTCAACAGACCGCCGGCCTGCGCCGGGACGACGGGGGTGGGGTTGGGAATAACGCTTGTTGAGAGTGCAGTGAACGTGTTCATGGTGAGACCTTTCAGTTGGTTGCCGTGGCCAGGGCGGCCACATCGGTAATGAAGCGCTGGTATTCGCGGACGGCTGGCATTGCTGTGGTGTCCGTGTGCCGCCAAGCGTCCACCCAGGGCAGAGTCCAGAATCGTGGTGCTCCGCCGCCTACGAGGGCGGTGAAGTCCCGAAGCGCTTTGGGTGTCTTTCCCGGGGCGTCTGCAAGGACGGCGAGGCCGAGCAGGTCGACCTGCGGGGCGGCGCCTGATGCCCACTGGGTGAGTGCGTTCCGGGCAGTTGTCAGGCCGCGCATGTCTGCGCGGCAGACCAGCAGCACCTGCGGGCTGCCGCCGCTGGGGAGGACAGGCCAGCAATGATCCGTGGAACGGGCAGATTCGATGAGGTCAGCGATCCGGCTTTCACCCGCTCCCCCATGGGTACCAACAACCCAGAGACGGGCTGTGCCGGCCATGCTGCGGGACGCCAGCCGGTCTGCCGCGTCTGGCTCGATCATGCCCCGCAGCGGTGTGCTGATGACCGCCGCCGGCGGGACAGCCGCAGCCCGGGTTTCCTCAGCCGGTTCGTCAGCCGTGGGGCGGGTAACCCAGGGGTTCAGGGTCTGTTGCATTGGTCCTCCTCTCAACTCTCGAGTTCCGTAGGGATCGTTCTAGAAGCCTTTGGCGACAGCGGCCGCTGCCGCGAGCCACGCCCGCTGGGTCGCGGGCTGGAGCGCTTCGTAACGGATCGGCCCGTTGACCAGGGCGGGGTCGTACGGGATACGGACGACGGCGCGCACGAACGGCTCGAAGCCGTCCGCGATCCGCTGCGCCTCGGCTCTCGCCCGCTTCAGGGCATCCCCAGTCATGCTGCGCTTGGCGTCGGTGGACTCGGAGACGATCACGACGGCGTTGCGTGCCAGCTCGGCGTCGTGGCCGCCACGGGATTCGAGGGTCTGCAGTGTCAGCCGGGCTGCTTCTGCACGGTCTTCGATGGCGGTGACGGGGACGACTAGCTGGTTGGTGTGGTCGATCATCCGCCGCCAGTTGGCGGCTCTGGCGGTGTTGCCGGAGTCCATGATGACCAGTCGGTAGTACCGGGTGAGGACCTGGTGGGCGATGTCCACTTCCTCTGCGGTGACTTCGTGGTCGCCTTCTTCGTTTTCGTCCGAGCGCAGCACATCGAACTTGTCGGCGGTCTGGTGATGGACGAACTTGGCGATCTCGGCCGCGTTCGTGGAAGGGGACAGGAGTTCGGTGGAGGAATCGATCAGGTCCAGGACGCTTCGGTCGTGAGCGCCTTTCTCGGTCCGCCATCCCAGGGTGCCTTGGGATTCGTTGTTGTCCCAGGCCACCGTTGCGGCGCCGCTGTAGCGGGCAAGGATCGCCGAGAGCATCACAACCGTGGGCGTCTTGTTGGCCCCGCCCTTGCGGTTGACCACGGCGATGGTCCGCGGGCCGGGCCAGTGCTGGCTGACGGTGCGGATATCCTCACGCTCGGACAGCTCCTCCTCTGAGGGGTCCATCCGGAAGCCCAGGCGAGTCAAGGTCCCGCGCCAGCCCTGCGTGGCCGGCTCCAGCACCGGGGCGCTCACCAGGAAGGAGGTCTCCTTCAAACTGCGTCGGGTCACCGGCGCGTCGGCTGCAGCAGCCTGCTGCGGTGCCTCGGCGGCCGGAGCCACGTCCAGCGCAGTCTCCGCGGCAAGGGGCGGCCACGGCTGGCGTTCCACCGTCGGCTGGGCAGGTTCAGGCTTCACCGCAGGCGTTGGCGCTGGAGTGGTGTCGGTGACTTCGGCGGCGGCCGCAGCGGGCGTGCTGGCGGGTGCGGCGGTGCGGCGGCGGCCGGGCCGGGGCTCGTAGGAGACGGATTCGACGTTGCCGCCCGGGTGGACGATCAGTTCGCCGTGGCCTTCGGGATCCTCAATACGGACGCGGACGGGGCGCTGCAGCGTCTTGGCTTCGGCCACGACAAGGGCCAGGGCGTTGTCACGCAGGTCCTGCAGCGTCTGCCCTGCAGGGACGAGGCGGGAGTTTCCTGCGACGGTGACCTCGGCTGTGCCGTTGTCGCTGATGATGGCCTTGATGTTCGGGAAGGCCAGGACCTCTGTTGGAGTGGTGCTCATGAAACTTGATTCCTTACGTTGACGGGGTTGGTGAGGTGCACGGGCTTAGGACGTGGGCGGGGTGAGCCGGTTGACCTTCCACGGGGCCTCTGGGCCTGTGCGGAGCAGCTGCACGGTGTAGGTCCCGGCATCGGTGGGCACGGCTGCCACAACGCCGTAGCCGTTCGCCTCATCGACCGTCAGCGTCGCGGGGCCAGTGACCCGAGTGGCGGGGACATTGGCGGGATCCACGGCGGAGTAATCGGCGGTGGCCTGCGGCGTGAGCCAGTGGGCCAGGTCGTTGGCCCACTGCTTTTCCTCCACGCCCGGGCGGGCGAAGTCCGCCATGGCCTTCTCAGCAACGTCGACGGCGGCGTCCTTGCTTGCCTGATCCCAGCTGATGCCGATGGTGGCCGGCACCGTGCCTTCTGGAGCCTGCGGGCCGCTGTCGGCGCTCAACGAAACCGGTGCGGAAGGCGTGGCTGTCGTGGTTTCAGCCGGTGCAGACGTGGTGTTCGCTGCCGGGGCGCACGCGGCGCAGAGCAGGGCCACCGCGATGAGGGCCAGAGACTTTTTCACGTTCTCTCCTCTTGAGTAGGCAGGTATAGGAAGGCTGAAGGGACATCGCTGCTGACGGTCCGGGTGTAGTAGTTGTGGTCATCCGGGGGCGGGTTGCCGTTGTAGCCCTCTTCGACGTAGGTGCCGTTGTCTTTGACCGCTTTGACCACCGCGACGTGGCCGAAAGTGGGGTCCGCTCCCCCGGCCCCCGGCGCGTACCAGACAACCGCCCCGACACGAGGAACGGAACCGGTGGGCCAGCCCTTGGCATCCCAGCCGGCCTTCCACGTCAGCGCCGAACCAAGGCGCTGCCCGTCCGGACGGAAATTGCCGTTGAGGAACTTGAACGGTGCGCTGGTCGATCCCATCTGCTGGTTCACCCGCCACAGGGCGAAGTCCACGCATTCGCGGTGAAACATGCCCAGCGGCGACGCGGCGGCAGCTCCGGGTCCCGCCTGCATCCAGGTGGGAGAGTGCTTCCACGGGTAGTCATCCCCGGCACCGGAATTCCCAGGGATGGCGCAGTCGCTGCCTTCCAGTGAGAACTTCCCGTCCGAGAGTTCCTGGACGAGCTTGACGGCCTCGGGCCAGTACTTCTGGTAGTGGTACGGGTCGGCGTTGCGCTGGACCTTGTTTCCGGCAAGGGTCGGCTCCAACAGCTCCCAGCCCTCAACCTTCTGCAAGGCTTTGATGAAGTTCGTGGCGCTGATGGTTGGATCCATGCGGTCTGCGTAGGAGCCCCACGCGCCGTTGTCGCGCTGCTGGAACAAACCACGCGAGTCAGGTCCTGGTCCGTCGCCGTAGTCCAGGACACGCAGCCCCGACTCCCCCAAGGACACCATGACGCTGATCATCTGGCCCTTCACAGACAGGTCTAGGGCCTTACCGGCACCCATGATCGCTGCGGCGTTCTTCAACTGCTCCTGGCTGTAGCCATCGACCTTAGTGTTGGCGTCCAGGGACACCGAGACAGCCGGGCCACAGTCAGCCGCAGCAGGCTTAACGGGTGCCAGCAGCAGGAGGACGGAGAAGATCAGGCCGAACAGCACCAAGGGAACCGCGACGGCGCCCGCGGTGGTGAGCCGCCTCGCGGTCTTCATGATGGACTTATCGCCGTCGAAGGTCCCACCTTATTGCTTAGTAATAAAGTGGGGCAAAGATGCGAATCTTCAGCTGCCGAGACATCAGGCAAGATGGACGCATGCCAAACCTCATTCGACCAGTGCTTCCGGGGGAGGTTGAGATTGCGATCGGCGTCATTGGCAGTCGGGCTCAGACTCAGATTCTGCGCCATCTGGCCATCCTTGGCCCGTCGGCCATCGGCCGCCTCCAGGCTGCGATGGACATTAGCCGCCCCAGCCTTAACCGGCACCTCGAGGCCCTGTCCAAAGCTGGCCTGGTACAGACTGACCCGCCCGCCGGCATGCGGCAAGGCAGGGATGTCGTCTATGCCGTTCAGCTGGCGCGGCTTCGTGGGCTCGCGAGGGAGTACATCAGCTACGTCGAAGGAAACTGAACCCGATTGGCGCTGGGCGCATCCTCGGTAACGCGATAGCCGACCTTGGGCGATACTGCTTACTGTGAGGGACACGAATCTACAGTAGCAGGATTGAAACATGTTTCGTACATGGTTCAGTCTGGTCGGGGATCTCCGCTTTCGAAGGAGTTCACGTCGTCCAAGAGAGCGTTGATGGCATCAAGAGTCTTTGAGTCGATATCGCCAAGGGTCCGGGCTGCAATGCTTTTGAGCTTGTTTCTGCGCATTTTCTTCAAGAGTTGCAGCTCTCGCTCAATCCGCTCAGGGAGTTCGCCCGTATCCTCGGTCAGATAATCGGGATCAACCTCGAAGAATTTGGCGAGGGCGACCAGCGCCTCTCTGGGCACGGCTTCAGGCGACTCACCGGATCGAATCCGCCACCAGCGGGTACGAGAGAGCACGTATCCGTTGTCCCGCACGCCCGCTTGGATCTCGGCAAACTCGTAGGGTTTGCCTCCTTCGGCGACCACGACGTCAAGAAGGAGGTTCACCTTGCGGGCAAGTGTTTCTGCCCGCTCGAGCCGGTCCCGTGGGGTGCTACCGCCAACCATCAATTCAGCCCCATTCAAATTCATTGACTTTCTGCGTAACGCGTTCACGACCCGTGGGGAAATAAATCTTCATACCATCGGCGAACCGCCAGATCCCAGCCTACCGGGTCGGAATTCCATTCTTGAGTGTGCCCGGTGCAGTCGAACCCTATGAGTTCCACCGAGCTCTTGTGGGTAGTCGCGAAGCGAGAAGACGTTTCAAACGGGACCGACCAGTCATTTCTATTGTGAAGGATCAGGGTGGGGGTACTCAGTGAACTTTCAATCCTGGCGCGATCCGAGTTCCGGAGGTCCAGAGGAGTATCCAAACCGACCAGCTGGCTGAAACCCTTGGACGCCAGGAGCAGAGTCACCAATGAGCCTAGGAATTGTGGGTATCCCTGGCGGCGTGCATTGGCGCGCAGCACGTCCTCCCATGCCAGGACCGGAGAGACCAACACGAGCCCCTTGATCATTCGTGCCCAGGGCGACCGCCGTAGGGTGTCCAAAGCCATGGTCGCGCCCATGGACCAACCAAATATCACGCATTCCGTTCCGCCATAATCCGCAACAAGCCGAAGCGCCGCTTCGAGATCGAGCCATTCCGCTTCGCCCAAATGTGATCGCGCGTCGCCCGAGCGGGGTCCGTCGCCATCATTCCTATATGAGATCACGAGTGAACTGAGGCCCATACGGGTGGCAGTCTCAACCCCGCGCAGTGTTTGCGTCCGATCGCTCCCGTGACCGTGTACGTGAATGGCCCAGCGTGAAGCTCCCCCGTTGACCACCCAAGCCGGGGCTTCGCCTAGGGGTGTCTCGACAAGTGCATCAACGGACCTCCCCGCTGTCGGATGGATGGCGACGATCCCGCTCCACCTTCCTCTGGAATCCAGAGACAAACTTTCAGGGCGCCAGACGAGACGCCTCGTGACTCTGTCGCGGTGGGTCGAAAGGATCTGCCCGATGACAACAGGTGGACCGCCGGTCTCTAGCTGCAGACCGAACTCGCCAGGCGTGAGTGTTTGCTTAGTTGCGGGAAGTTCTATTTCGCCATGAGATATGGAGCTGGGAGAAATGTCGTAGCGCCGCGTATAAGTCGCTGAAGTAACCTTGCGGGCGGCCAGGACCGAGCCAAAGATCGGGGCTGTGACAGCCAGGAGGGCACCCCACACAACAGCCTTCAGCGAGGGCGCCATGTCAGGCGTTCGAGATGATTGGAGGCTTGGGTCAGTGTCTTGATTCCCTCAACACCGATCCTCTTGCCCGCAGAGGGGTCACGGGCCAAGGCGTCCTGAATCTCAACGATCATTCTGTGAAGTTCTGTGCGCCGACGGTTGGTCCGCCCCGGAACCACACCCCGGTCCAAGGTCAGACCGCTGTTGCCCTCGATTGCTTTCTGCCACACCGGTGTCAAGTGTTCAAGAACGGAGGTGGTCTTCGCTGTTTCATAGAGGGTCGTGAGTTTTCGTCCTGCGGGCGGCAGTGACAAGCCTGTGCAAAGAAGGATAAATGTGGCTGAGTTCAACACGTTGTAGACCGAGGACAGTGTGGCCATCGAGTCCGTTGCACCTAGTACGTGTAGTGCATCGAGCAGGAGTACATCGATGACTAGCAAAACTGCGGCCGCGCAGCCAAGGCCTATCAGATTAAACGCCACGCTGTAGATCCCGGTAGTCCAGGCCCTTCGAAACCGGATGCAGGTCCAACCTGCGGCTGCCATGACAGTTCCAACGTAGATGTACTGGACAGCGGAGTAAGAGCCGGCTGCCCACTGTCCGCCGTAGTCGCGCATGAAGGACGTCGATGTGACAGGGGCGTCTATCCGTAGGAACATTGCCGCCGTCCCGGACAGGGCAATGGCCAGACCCCATTTAGCCCATTTGTCGTACGACGCTCTCGTGCCCGCGGATGCGGGCGAAGCGGCTCGATGAATGGCCCGAGCAAGGAAATTGACACCAACCAAGAGAAGTAAATTCGCTGCCAGGTCTGCGTAGTTCCTCCCGCCAAACCAGCTGTCGACAAGTATGAACACGGGGTCGACGTTCAGAACCATTGAGATAGAAATCAGTGTTGACGCCCATAGGATGCTTGTGTCTTTGCCTTGGCTTCTCGAAGCCGTGACAATCGCCGTAAGCGCGACCATTAGTGCAGCAGCAAGGAGTTCCATCAGCCGAAGACCTGCTCGAAAGCGCCCGGTTCGCCGGGGCCAACCCGGAGCGCATCTGCTAGCAAGTCGGCGAGATACTCCGCGGTGGCCTCTTCCACAGTCCTGAACTCCGTGCGCATGAGGGCCCTCCGAACGATCTCTGGGGAAAGTTCCCGCAGGCCCGCCTTCAGGACAGTGCCTGCACTTGGAAGTGCATCGTGTCCAAGTATCATGTGCGCAAGTTCGTGAAGAATGAACTGTTGTCGTTGAAGTTCCCATGGGGTTGGCGGATGAAACACCCACTCCTGGGCCCGGCCTGGCAACCAGAGGCCACAGATCGCGGTGCCGGCAAGCTTGTCTGTCGAGACCACCCTGATTCGCTTGCCACGCATCTTTTCGATTACTTTGAGCAACGAATCGAGGCTCAGACCGCCCGGCAGTTCCAAAGACCTGAACGCCGTTGAAGCGGCGTGGAAGGCCTGCTCGGCCGAGAAATCGGGCAGGGACCGCATAGCTTGCGTCACAGAAAATTCACCCTTCGATAGCTTTGGTGGGCGACGTGTCTGAAACATGTTTCAAACTTGATTTACACTTGATGGAGGCCTTAGTAGCGCTGGCCCGCCTCGGGCTGACCTTATCAAGCTCAAGCGGATGCCAAGACACGGACTACAGGAAGAGGAAACGGATTGCCGACCATTCCCGATGACGCCACCTTCGGCTTACACCAGGCCTGCCCCGCCATTCGCCCCCAGTGCGCGTCTTCTCGGCGACACGCCGGAGGTCGACAGCCAGTCCGTCCCTCTCTTCGGTCTGGCCAAAACCGACGGCGTACTGCGCTACGGATCACTACAACCGGCAACGCAGCGCGCGCGGCTGGCAGCCGCCGCTGTAGCTGGCGGACTGTAGCTCCTCTTTCGGCGGCGGCTTCAGGGCACCCACTCCCCCGCCGTGTGCTGTATCCGCGGCTGCGACACGCCGGAAGAAAATTCTTTTTTGCGGATTTTTGGCCCGGTCCTGACCTCCTTCCATGCGCAGTTTCCGGCCAGCCGTCGGGTTCCGAACACCGCCGGAGGCACCTGCAGAGAAAAAGTTTGGGAAATGGTTCCTTTTCTTCCATTGGAAACCGGGCCAAAAGTGGCCCAAAACACCCCTTCAGACGCCTTTTTCGCGCTTCGGGAATTGGAACCATTTGCACCTACGGAACCCCTGTTCTACGCCTGCCTTCGGCCTGTGCCATGATCATTCCGGCATCCGCCCGGCCTGGCCCTGTGCAGGAGCTGCGTCACCAAAGCGGAAACTTTTACAGGTTGCCCGGATGTCGTCTTACACGATGGTAATTTCGTAGTAGTTGGAAACAGTTAAAGGATCAGCCCCGGCAGATCCGGTGACCGTTCCGGCGGGAATGTTCCCAAACCTTCCAGGCGGCCGGGACGTCCACCTAGAGGCGGACAGATCGACCCGAGATTCAAAGGACAGTTGAGAGCCATGGCTACTACAGGAAACCGCGGAGGCGGGCGTCGCAGTAAGGGCGAGCGTCGGTTCGTTGGCACCCGCGTAGACGTGAAATCTGCCGATCAGCTTGTCAGGGCTGCCAAGGGCAGGGGCGTCACCGTCAGTGAATTCGTCGAAGCCACGATCAAGAAGGAGCTCGCTTCAATGGATCCTTCCGACTTCGCGCATCCAGGCCAGGAGGAGCTGCCTATCGGCCGCATGGTCTCTTAAAGCATAAGAAGGCCCGCACGAGGCGGGCCTTCTATGACAACTCAACACTCAACACCTAAGAGCTTGCCGGCGACCAGGTGATGAGCCCAACGGTTCCCTCACGGGAATCGCACGAAAGTCCTAAGGGGCTTTCTTCCCCCTCCCAACGAGAGGAATAACCCCATCGTACATCAGCGCCTTCGCGCGCTGCCAGACCGTGCCTTCGGCGTGCCGCGAGACCATCCTGCCGCGGACAACCCGGATACCGTCTGGGCGGCGCTGGCTCCCGAGCTGGCTGGCCAACCCCGCGTGCGGATCTCGCGGGACGGCGGACGCAGCTACCCCCAGCGTCACGAACGCGACCTCAGCTCGGCGTTGCCATCGCAACCGGCGGCCGTGCGCATCTTTGGCAAGGACGGCACCTGCCGGACCATCTGTCTGGACTTCGACTCTTCCGTCGACGGGGTCGACCGGGTGGCTGCCGACGTCTACCGGGTGACCTCCTGGCTGCACGAGCACGGTGCCCGCTGGATCGAGGACCACTCCCCCAACGGCGGCCGCCACGTCTACATCCCGCTGGAGCGCCGCGTCACCTTCACCGAAGCCCGCGAGTTCGTCGAAGCCCTGGGCAGCCGCTACCGCAGCCTGGACCGGTCCCCGCACCAGAACATCAGCCACGGCTGTATCCGCACGCCCGGCAGCCCGCACAAAAGCGGCGGCCACCAGGAACTGGCCATGAGCCTCACCATGGCCTACGACATCGTGCGCCGGCCCAACTCCCCTGCCGTGTGGGAACGGATGGCAGCCGACCTGGCCCCCGAGATGGCCGCCGCCAGGGCGCTGCGCCTCGAGGAGCCGGAGATGTCCCTGACCGGTCCCGCCGCCCAGTTGCCGGATGCCGCCGCCGGGACCGGCCGGATGTCCCGGACGATGCTGGCCGCGGCCGTGGACGGACTCTACGACACCTCCCGCTATGCGACTCCCTCGGAAGCCCGGCAGGCCGTCCTGACTGCAGCTGCCGGCTGCGGGATGAGCCTGACCGACGTCGAACGCCGGATGAAGCAAGGCATCTGGCCGGGACTGGCCCAGTTCTACGCCCGTTACCGGGCTCACCAGCGCTTCACCGCGCTGCGCCGGGACTGGGAGAAAGCGGTCAAATTCATCTCCGAGAGCCAGGGGAAAGAAGATGCCCATAAAACCAACACAAGCCGGCTAAATACACAGGGGGGGCAGCTTCTAGGGGGTTTGCCTGAATCGCCTCACAGCGAACACCGCTTTATCCGCACCTGGAGAAATGCCCTGTTCCTGGCTGAAGAGCGCTACCGCGGTTCCCGCGCAGGGATGGCCCAGCGCATGATCCTCAGGGCTCTCGGGGCCGCGGCACACATGACCGGCAGCCGGTTCATCGAATTCGGCGTCCGGTCCCTGGCGGTGGCCTCTGGAGTTGAACACACTACCGTGGCTGCCCACCTGCGCGCCCTGCGCGAAGAAAACGATCCGTTGGTCGTCCTTGTCAGCCAGGGCCGGGGTACGCACGGAGACCTCTACTGCCTGAACCTCCCGGAATCCCTGCAGGAAGCCGCGGAAAACCGGGCATGGGAAAGGGGCAAGCTGCACTCGCTGCGGCCCGTGTTCCGCGAGCTGGGGATGCCGGCCGCCTTCGTCTACGAAGCATTGGAGCACTCCCCCGGGCCGGTATCCACCTCCGACCTGGTCCGGCATACCGGACTGAGTCGCACCGCCGTCACCGATGCCCTGGAGATCCTCGCCGCCTGGAACCTGGCCGAACGCTCCGGCCGGGACCTGTCCTGGCGCCTGGTTCCGGCCACCTCCCTGCGCCAGCTGGCTGAGCTGTTCGGCGTCCTCGATGAGGTGGCCGAACAGCTGGATCGGTACCGCCAGCAGCGGGCGCAGTGGCGCCAGTGGCTCTCCGAGCGGCTCAGCACCGGAGCAATCCTTCCCTCCCCCGGTGACGACTACCCTTGGGAAACCTTTGAGGGCCCGCCGGATGACTGGACACTGGCCGACATGGCCTTCAAAATGACGGCCTGAGATGGCACCGCTGGAAGTAACACCAGTAATGGAACCATTCCTTCCGTTTGCTCCTTTTCCTACGCCCCACCGACTCGGCGCCTGATGGGGTGCGCCGGCGGTACCAATGTCTCCATTACTTCCGATCAGGGGGAACAGTACCTTTTGCTCCGTTTGCGCCGTTGCCTCTCTTTGTACCACTCCCCCATCGGCTGCCGCATGTCCCCTGGCGACTGGCCGGCGCGCGGAGAGCTCCCCTCAAAATGGAGCGGAATGCCTCCGTTAGTTGCGGTAGGGAGGAAAGGTACCTTTTTGGTCCGTTTGCACCCTCTCCCCCGCCCCGGCTGCGCTCAGGCCGAACCGCTGGCAGGCCACCACCGCTTTGTTGCGGAACCAGGGCGCGGTGGTGGCATCGGAACCGTTGCCTCTAATGCCACCTTTAGATCCCAGGGCAGGAATAGAGCCTAAGGAACCTATTGTTCCTTCGATTCAATCGGTATGAACGGCAGTAAAGGAACCTTAAGTACCTACGGAACTGTTGGAACCTGGTCGGGAACGAGCTATGGCTTCATCGTAGGGTCGCTCGCCGACAGCCCCAAAGAGAGGAAATGGAACCGTTTGCTCTCATAGCTCGGATAGTTCCAAAAGTTCCATTATGGGCAGGAACGGCGACCGGCCACTTGGTGAGGCAGAGTTCCGAGGGATCAATAGGAGGCATAGGTGCCCTCGGATCCAATGCTGGAAAAGGCTCTAAAGGTTCCATTAGAGGGCGCTGCAGCAATGGAGTCCCCCTGTGTTCCCGGGATTACCAGGGCAAGGGTGGCCGCGCACACTGCCGACGGTTCTTGCGCCTCCCAAAGAAGTAAGGCCACTATCGGTGGAAATGGAGGTGAAGCGCGCAAATGGTTCCAATAGTGGTATTGGCGCCACAGTCGCGCCCAGGAGATGCCGAGGAGGGCTCTGCGCAAAGGGTGGTAATGGAACCTTTTCCGCCGTTAGTTCCACCGGGCGACTGGAAACGGATCCTTTTGCGCCAGAGATGGCAAAAGTGCCAACGGTCCGAATGGAGCCAATGGCACTATCGGCGGTAAGGGTGCCAACTGCGCAAAAGGTTCCATTGGCTCAAGCGCCGCCAACGGTGTTAACGGTACTAAAGGTTCCATTTAAGAATCTGTAACAGGCACGGGCGTGGCTACCGTGGACGGCGGGGCAGCGCCGATAGTGTGGGAATCGATCGGTGCCGGCCGGTTGACTCTTTGTCACACGTGGGTCTCCTCCCGGCACGCTGCACCAGGAGAGAGGTAATGATTCCCATGCCGGCGAGAATCATAGCGGTCTGTAATCAGAAGGGCGGGGTCGGCAAGACCACCCTTGTCACCGGGTTGGCCGAGGTCTACACCCAGATGATGGGAAAAAAGGTCCTCGTGATCGACGCCGATCCGCAGTACAACACCACATCGGCCCTCGGCCTGTCGGGCCCGGAGTTCACGCTCAACGACGTACTATACGGCGACGAATCGAACAACCAGAAGATCTTCCCCGGGGTGGCCGCAGACGCCGTTCTGGAAGTGGGGGAGGACTGGCAGTCGCCCAACCACTCCGAGCTGGGACTGATTGCCTCCGAACGCAACCTAGCGTCGCGCGAACGCGACTCAATGATGGCCCGCGAGCACCGTCTGCGGATCGCCCTGAAGGGTGTGGCCGAGGAATACGATATCGTCCTCATCGACTGCCCTCCTTCCCTGGGGCTGCTTACGGTCAATGCACTGACCGCGGCCACCCACGCGCTGCTGGTCAGCGAACCGCGGGTTGCCTCGGTGGAAGGCCTGGCCGAAATCGTCACCACCATCGCTGAGGTGCAGGAAAACCTCAACGAGGACATCGACATCGTCGGCGTCGTCGTGAACAAGGTCCGCAAGGGACGCAAGGACCAGGACGTCTGGATCGAGAAGATCCGCACCGACTTCGGCGAACTGGTCCTCGATCCGCTGCTCCCGGACCGTGAGCTGTTCGCCAAGGCGCAGGCGGCGGCCAAGCCGTTGAAGTCCTTCGGCTCTGAAGCCAAGGTGCTTCGCGCCGACCTGGAACAGCTGGCGCGTGCGATCTGGAAGGGAAGCGAAGCGTGAGTGTAGACCCCGTGTCCGGGCGGGGCGGCACCCCGGCCCTGGACAAGATCAAGCGCCGCGGACGTCTGGGCAAAGCCTCGAGCCGCAGCGTCATCGAAGACATGAGCGCGTCCTCGCCTATGGAGGAACCGGAACTGGCGCAGCGGGCCGAGAGCCAGCCCCCGGCCCCGGCTCAGCCGGCACCCCAGCCAATCCAGCAGCAGGTCCAGCAGCCGGCGCCACAGCCCGTGCAGCAGCCTGTCCAAGAGCCTGTTGAACAGGCAATGCGACAACCGGTGCAGCCGGCTCCGTTCGTCCACCAGGTACCGATCCCTGCCGTCCAGCAGATTCCTGTCCAAATCCTGCAGGACGCACCGGCACCCGTCGCTGCGCCGGTTGAAGCCGCCCCGCAGCAGTCGGAGGCTGAGTCGAAGAAGGATGCGCCGAAGAAGGCCAGTTTCTTTCAGTCGAAGGAGGCGGGGGACCGGATGCGCTCCACCTACAACTCGACCCGGCCGATGACCCGGTACCGGACCCTGTCGGAGTTCATTTGTGCCGCGGTGGAGAAGGAATGCGCCCGGCTGGAGGCCCAGTACAACAACGGCGAGCCCTACGATTCCGACCCGGATGACGTGCCGCGCGGACGTCCCGTAGGCGGCTGACCGGGGCGCATCGAATTCGAGGCGTATGGATTACGCGCGGTGCGTGTGGCCTCTGTCATAGAGCGTGTTGATGGGTGGGTTAAAACCGCCGCGGTCGATTTTGTGCGCCCCTGCCGGATCTACATTTGATTCTGCAGGGGAACGATGCGGACGCTCAGCCCGAAAATGCCCGGCAAAACCATTCAGTCGGGAAGGAAAACCATGGCCATCAGCGCCGACCGCACAGCCTACTGCGACGGAGAGGCTGACGGCGTATGCCCGTCCGCGGCCCAGATGACCTTCCGCTTCCCGCCGTCGGTCGCTTTGCGACTGGCCGTCCGGAAGGGCTGGGACGCCACCACGGGGATCCTGTGCCCGTCCTGCTGCGTCCGCTCTGTGCTGCCCGCCCCGGTGGTCAGCCTGATCGACGGCATGACAGGCTTCCTGGCCAGTCGAGGATGGCCTCGCCTGCTCCGTACTGCCGGATCCGGTTCTCGGCGGTGGCGCAGACCAGGATGGCCCGGCCCCCTCGGCCACGTCCACGGTGGACCGATGATCTCAAAGGGACGACAGAAGAAGAGTTAGCCACGAGCCTCGGATTGAACCCACACAAGCCTGGGGACAGTTAGGAAGCGCGCAAATCAATTTCACCTTCGGGAAGCGGCCTCTGCTGGTCGCTTCCCGCATCTGTGTCCGACGCGTGGCTTGCACAACAGGCAGCTCTCACCGCAGTAGACGAGCAGGCTAGACCCTGTATGAGCCAGATTGACGAGTGGGAAATGTGCTTAGCGATGTAGCGCACATCATCATAAAAAAGACCGAGGAGGGGAGTGGGGCCGCACTCCGGCCTGAACCTCTCGGGACTGTCCGATCCTGGCGGAGCCGGCCCGGGCGATGCCAGGTGTTCGTTCGCCCGCAAAACGGGAAATGGGCCTCGCTGGCGCTCGGGCTGTAGAAGCGTTTTTTGTTTTTTGGCTGCTGTCCTTCGGATCGTACGTGCCCGCTCCGGCCCGTCCAGCCCCTCCTGCGTCGGGGCCTGCAGGACAGGAATTTTCCCTCCGGCGCTCGTTCCTCGCTTATTTCCTCCGCGGAAATTTCCTGCCCTTTGCCCTCACGGGTGGAGGGGCCTGCGTCGGGCACAGCTGCGCGATGCTCCGCCAGCAGCCAAAAACAACCGGGGGAGAGGGGAAGCTGGCCGGTCATCACTGGTCGCCCCGCCCGCCACGTCCTCTGCAAAAGGGAGCAACACCATGAACGAGCACATCAAATTCACCGGCCCCGCCGACATCCTGGCCTTTATTCCGCACACGCTGGGACAGACCCCCAGGGAGTCCTTCGTCGCGCTGACCATGCAGGGCAAACAGCTGGGCGCCACCTTGCGCGTCGACGCCCCGTTCGGCCTGGACCCGGTCGCCTACGCCCATACCATCGTCAGCTACCTGACCGCCGACGAAGCCGCCACCGGCAGCCTGCTGGTCATCTACACCGACGAGAACCCCAGGGAGAACCAGCGCCCCTACTCCGGGCATGTGCAGGCGCTGCGCACGGAACTGGAAACGGCTGGGATGCCGTTGCAGGATGCATGGCTGGTGACCTCGGAGTCGTGGCGGAATTACCTGTGCACGGACACCGGCTGCTGCCCGGACCAGCCGCTGGATGCCATCACCACCAGCAACGGCAACGCCGCGCTGATCTACCGGGGCAGCGTTGTCACCGGTTTCCCCGCCCCGGCACCGTTCACCGGAGACGAGGCGGCACGGGCGGCCATCGCGGCGCACCAACCCGACGTCTGGCCCGACGACCTGGAAGCCAGCCGCGCCGCGTGGGCCAAGGTGCTGGAGAACCCCAAGAGCCTCACGACCCGGACCGCGCACCAGCTGGCCGGAGCGCTGCAGCACCCCGCCGTCCGGGACTACCTGATGGGGGACATCATCACCGACGATGCCGACCAGTTCACCTCCGTCATGCTTGGTGTCTTCGGCTCCCGCCCCGACTGGGCCCGTGTGGACACCGCCCAGGAAGTCGCGTTCGAACTCATGAAAGCGACCCCCGAAGGACAGCGCGCCCCGATGCTGTGCCTGATCGGCTGGCTGGAATGGCTCAAAGGAAAATCCAGCTTCGCCGACCGGTACTTCAAGCTCGCACTTCAGGACGTGGCCGGCTACCGGCTCGCTGAACTGCTGGCCGAGCTGGTCAACCGCGGCCTGCTCGCCGAGTGCGCACGGGACCCGCGAACGGCCTATGACCGCCAACTGAACCGCTAACCCGCAAGGCCGGACCCAACTCAATAGGGGTCCGGCCTACCCTTCGGGGGTCTTCCCCGGGTGCGGCGGCGGCCTCCCCCGCTTCGCTCCGCGGCCGCGTTGACGCTGCCGCGGGCGCAGCCACTTCCAGCCGGCCCGCAGGAACTGCCGCTACTGTGAAAGGACACTGCCGTCCCGCACAGTCAAGGAGCCCTGCGTGGCCGATCACTTCCGCAGGAGCGAAGACGATACTGTCGCCCGAGATGCGAGCCCTCTTGAAGACATCCTGGAACTGCGCCTGCTGACCGCAGGCCCGGCGACCGGACCGCTAGATTTCCCCGTGGAAGACCACCGGCTCGACGAGCCCTGACACTGTGCAGCCCTGACACCGTGCAGCGCTGGCGCTGCACCCCAAGATTTTCCTTTGCAGAGGGAAACCCGAGGATGGGCCGGCACGCAAGTGCCGGCCCTTCCTCATGCCCGCAGGCCCGGAGAAATGTTGCCGCACGAACACGGCGGCCGCGACACCGTGGCGAGCCGCCATGAAGGGGACCCCCCTCCAGCCGGGCCTTTGCGTCTTAGGTTTCGTCGGACACGCGGACCAGATGCCAGCCTTCCCAGCCCGGGTGTTTGCGCACCTCCAAGGTCCGCAATGGCGACGTCGAGGTGACGCGCACCTGCAGGCGCCAGAATTCGACGTCGACAATGTTCCCCTGCCCCTTCCCGGCCGGCAGGTTGGATTCCCACCAGTTCCAGCGGCTGAACCAGCGCAGCGGCTCGGCCGCTACCGGCCAGAGCCGGCCCCGCCAGCGCACCGCCAACGGCACCCCGTGGGGCGTGAAGCGGATGTCGACCGGCTCATTGAGCGTTCGCCGGTCTGTTTGTTCCTGTACCGCTGTCATTGGCCTGCGCCGTCCTCTCTCCCAAAGCCGTGTTCCGTACCTGATCGTTCCGCCGCCGCACCGCGGACGCCCACACCCAGGTCACCCGGCGGACCCCTGCGTCCGTCCAGGTGACCTGCACCGCCCGGGTCGTCCAGCCGAACGCCTCGCCGGCCACCGGCCGCACCCGGGAACCGGATCCACGCCCACACCGGAACACCCGGCACCACCCGGGTCACCTTGCAGTGCTCAAGATCCAGTTCCTCCGGCGTCAGCGACACCGGCTCGGCCCGCCTGGTGTAACGGGCCGCCAGCTTCGCCAGCGCGTCCCGATCCATCCGTTAAAAATAGAACAAATATTCGAATAAAGCGAAGGGCAGGCAGACTGTCCGATGATCAGGCAGAATGTGGTCTACGTGGGGTTCGGATGCGAGGGGTGGTCTGGAATGACGATGGACGTCTTGGAGACCGCGCCGGAATCGGGCGCGGGCCAGCGGACTCTGGCCGCCCTGCTGCAGGACTCCAACACCGAAAGCTGGTCTTCCCGCCGCATTGCGTTGGAAGCAGAAAAGCGCGGTATCACCGTCTCTTACAGCGCGGTCGCCAAGTACCTGCGCACCCCGCCGGTGACGCCGTCGGAGACAGTCCTGCAGGCGCTCTCTGCAGTTTTCGAAATCCCGATGATTGAGCTCCGCAGGGCAGCAGACGTGTCTCCTGGGGAAGCCGAGCCCTTCATCCTGCCCGAACGGGCCAACCGCCTCACCCAGCCCCAGCGAGAGGCCGTCCTGCACATGATCCGCGTCCTGCTCGACAGCAGCGATACAGACTGAGCCGGGCAGGGAACGCCTTCGGCTGCATCCGGTGGGTGCTTGTATCGTGGGTTCATGGACGGCAGCCTGCCGACGGGTCTAATCCCGCCTGGAAAGGTCGCCTTGGCCCGCGCTGTGGAAAAAAATTCCCCCGCCCCCGGCGCTCTTCCCGGCGGAACCTGGCACGAACCCAAATGGGACGGCTATCGCGCGGTCATCAGCCGCGATGGGGGGATGAGACTTCCCTCTGGTCACGGCAGGGCAAGAACCTCACCCGGTATTTCCCGGACCTGATCAAGGCAGCAGCAGAACAGCTGCCGCCCGGTTGCCTGGGGCACCTACTCGTGAGTCAGCTCAAGCAGACAAGGGAAGAACAACCAATCAACAGGGCCGTTGGACTGCTGCACGATGCTCTCAGCAAAGGGGCAGGCCCACGTCTAGCCAAGTAGCTGGCAAAACAACTGCGCTGCTTCGCAGCCGTCTATTTAGACCAGGTGCCCTCGCCACCGCGTCGTCGATCGTCACGCCGGAGCGGGAAGAGTAACCGGCCAATCCCCGGCACCACTTGTCCGGAACCTTGAGTGATGCCGGGGGACCGTGGGCGTAAGGCTACTAGCCGGCGATCGAGTGGTACAAGGGTAGGGGCCCCCTCGCCGTCCCCCCAGCTGGACTGGAGCGGCGAGAGGGCCGCCTGGCCGATCCCCGGCACCCAATAGGAACTTGCCGGACCTGAATGATGCCGGAGACCGTGGCCGCAACGTTACCCACCGGCGCTCGAGCGGCACAAGGGGGAGTCGCCAGCAGCGATACAGACTGAGCCGAGCAGGAAAACCCTGACCCGTCCCGTTCACCTGTGCGTGCTTGTATCGTGGCCACATGAATTCCAGGCTCCCGGAGGGGCTGCGCCCACCCGTGAAGGTGGCGCTGGCCCGCGCCGTGGAGAAGGTTCCAAGTCCCAGCGCTTTGCCCGGCGGAGCCTGGTACGAACCCAAATGGGACGGCTACCGTGCAGTGATCAGCCGCGACGGGGAAGAAACTTCCCTCTGGTCACGGCAGGGCAAGAATCTGTCCAAGTACTTTCCCGACCTGATCAAAGCGGCGGCGGACCAGCTGCCGCCGGGCTGCCTGCTCGATGGCGAAACCGTGATCTGGTCCGAGGACCGGCTGGACTTCTCTGCCCTTCAGCAGCGGCTGAGTACCTCGGTGAAATCCATGCCCGGGCTGGTGCGCAAGGTGCCGGCCCACTTCGTGGCCTTCGACCTGCTCGCCATAGCAGGACACGACCTCCGGGGTGAGGCATTCCGGGTCCGCCGGCGGCTGCTCGAAGAACTTGCCAAAGACTGGACCGGGGGCCTCGAACTATCCCCAGGCACTTCGGACCCGGATACGGCGGCAACCTGGCTGGAGGAGCTGCCCGCCGCCGGCATCGAAGGCCTAGTGATCAAAGGCGCCGGCCAACCCTACGAGGGAGGGCGGCGCCAGTGGCAGAAAATTAAGCACCGCGACACGGTTGACGTAATCTGTGCGGCGGTCATCGGTCCGCTCACCCGACCCGAGGCCATCGTCGCCGGACTGCCGATCGAGGGGGAACTGCGCATTGTCGGACGCTCCGCCCCGCTGAAGCCGGCTGCCTCGAAATTGCTGGGATCCCAGCTGCAGGCAGCCGGACCGGATCATCCCTGGCCGCACCGGGTAAAATCCACGCTCATGGACCGGTTCAACGCCGACGCCGGCGAAACCGAGCTGACCCTGGTGGAACCGCTCGTCGTCGAAGTATCAGCCGACACCGCGATGTCCGGGGCATCCTTCCGGCACGCCGTACGCTTCCTCCGGGCCAGACCGGAACTGGATCCGGAATCGCTGAACCCGCACGGAATGCGGGTGAGGCCGGAGACAGAGTAATGGCCATGGCCAGCCGTGAGATTGCCCTGCCCGAGGACTACCAGGATCTTTTGAAGGTTCTGAAGGAGCGGGTGCGCGGGACCCGGGCACAAGCGGTGCGGACGGTCAATTCCCAGTTGATCGGGCTGTACTGGTCAATCGGGCGGGACATCCTGCAACGCCAGGATGCCGAAGGCTGGGGCAGCGGCGTCATCGCCCGGCTGGCCGAAGACTTGCGGACCGAGTTTCCGGAGATGAAAGGGCCCTCCCAGCGCAACCTGCAGTACATGCGGACCATGGCCGAGGCCGGGGGAGCGAGGCAAATGTGCCACAAGCGCAATTGCCCTGGGGCCATATCCGCCCTCTTCTGGATAAGACCAAGACCAGCCCGGAGCGGGACTGGTATGCGGCCGCAGGGGTGGAGCATGGGTGGTCCCGGAACGTGCTGATGAACATGATCATGAGCCAAACCATGGAACGTACCGGCTCCGCGCCGTCGAATTTCGCCGACCTGCTGCCCGCGCCAGGTTCGGAGCTGGCACAGCAGGCAGCGAAAGACCGTACAACTTTGAATTCCTCGGCCTGTCCGGTGAAGTCGCTAAACGGGATCTGGAGCAACGGCTGACCGACCGGATCATGGAGACCCTGCGCGAACCCGGCCCCGGCTTCTCCTTCGTCGGCCGGCAGGTGCATCTGGAGGTCGGGGGAGACGACTTCTACATCGACCTGCTCTTCTTCCACGTCGAACAGCTGCGCTACTACGTCTTCGATGGGACAGGTCCTGGACGCCATGGAATTCGGTGGAAGGGAGGCGGGGGAACAGCCCCGCGGCTGGGGAATTGCGGGGCTGTTCCTCTCGCTGGGTGCCTTCAGCGCCGCACCGGCAATCGGGGGAACGCCGGGGCGCTGCTTGGAGCGGGCACCGAAACCAGTCTTTCAGAAGGCCGCCAGTTAAACGAGTCATGCCTTGGTGTGGTGGCCAATTCTTTCCCGGATTCCGACAGGGCTCCTTCGGCCGGCAGCTTCGCCCTTGCTGCAGGTTCAGCCCCACCCAGGTTGAAGGTGAGCTGCTGCTCGAACGCTGAAATCCGCTCACTTGGCGGCGCTACTGGGCATCGATCCGGGCACCTATCTGTCCGGCCTGCCACACGTTGAGCATCCAGGTGTAGCGAGGTTTGTCCGGCCGTTGATCTCAGTCAGTAGGGGGCATCTGTTCCTTCTCCGGGTAGGAGGGTCAGCTGCGCGCGTCCCCCGGCGCCGGCCCACGCGGAGCGGAACTAGTCCGGAGATTGCGTCATATTTCTGCTCGCACAAGGCCTCCAGAGACTGAGTCCTTCACGATTCCAACTTCGACCAGAAGACACTACGAAAGAGCATCAAGAAAGTAAGTCTGCTGAATAGTTGAAACTTGGAGGAATTGTAATTGCGGGAATATGCTTTGCGAACAATCTTGATTAAACCTTTACCAAATATTTCCGAGGCCCCAGTGCATTCTGCATCCCAATCAGTCATACCAGACGGCTCTCGCCCGGTGCCGGGACCCAGCGTGCTTGGTAGTCCCGAGGTCGAATTACTATCCGACGGCGTAGTATTCGTTCGCTGGCCGTCGCATGCAACGGTTGAAGAGCCTGATGCGTTGGCGACGATATCGCTCATCGAAGAGCTCTGCGGAGACGAGCCCAGACCGATGCTGGTCGACCTGCACGGAATGCGTTCGGCCAGTTCGGCAGCACTGGCAAAATTTGCCCGATGCCTTCCAACGACCAGGATGGCGCTGGTCGGAACTTCCCCGGTCGAGCATACGATCGTGCAGTTCTTCCGCACGCTACACCGGCCCACATACCCGGCTACATATTTCACCAAAGACGCCGAAGCTTGGCAGTGGCTCACTGACGGGCGATACAAGAGCGCGCCGGATATACTTCCACAGACTCAACAGAAGGGCGATTCTGACTTCGACGCAGCCGTTGAGACGATCATCCCCGCACGACGGTTCCGCATAAGCGCAGCGCTGGCCAAGCTGGTTCATCACGCAGCGGAGGCACAGCCCGAGGCGCCATCGTCGCTCATCCAGAGGCCTGCCGCCGATGAGTTGACGCCGGAGCGGCCTGCACAGGTATCAGCGGAAACGCTGGATCTCATCACAAAGGCCTTCCGCGGCAAGACCCAGCCCAAAGCTTTCTCAATGGCACTCGGTGTCGCCGAGATCCTGGACGCCGAAGCCATTTCCGCCTTCGCGGATCTAATCGGCCGATGCGCGGCCGCCGAGCGATCCTTGATCGCGAGCCACCTCTACCGGCATTACCGCCGTTCTCCGGCCAAACTGGCTCTTTGGATCAACACGGCCCAACATTCCTACTTTCACGCACGATGGCGCGTCGCCAACAGCGGCATCCGGCGTGCCCGGCTGAACCCGGGAAAGATCACAACCGCGCGCCTCGTCGACCGCGACAGTGCCGGACACAACGTCCGCCAGGAAACCCGTGACGCGGTCAGCCTGGTGAGCGGACTCGTTTACTCTCCTTGGCCCGGACAAATCGGCATCGGCGCACAAAGGAACATCATCAGTGTCGGAGCATCGCTGGCGCGGGTACTGGTTGCAGAGGGAGACAACCACGGGTTGGCTGTCTGCTATCGCGAATATACGGACATCTACGATGCCCGGTACAGCCTCGTTGAAGAAGGAACCGGGATCATCGACTTCATCCTGAAGTACCCCGAAAAAACGGAACTCCTCTGCGAATACATACAGGGTGGGAAATACGACACCCCCGAAACGCTCTTGCGCGCCGTGACTTCATCCGCCAGGTTCCTCCGGTATCTGGAGAGGACCAGAACAGCCAACAAAACCGGCCGGAGCCTTGGGGCGATGAATCCCTAATTGCCTGTACTCGTAGTGTGACGAGGCGGCCAGAAAGGCATGCAAGGATGCTTGGTTCCGGTTGAGTATTTATGCACGCCGCCGCCGGGGGGTAAGGAGTTGTGGAGTCCAGGTCATCGCCTTACTCATTGGCGTGCCGGGGGAGGGTGAGGTCTGCGGTGGCAGCATGATCGGCCGGGCCCGGCTGACCGGGCCGCGATTGCGCCTGTTCGTGGACATTGGCTGAAGTGCTCGGTGGCATCTTGCGGAGCATTGGAACAGCCCCGGCGAATACCTGCCGGGGCTGTTGATGGTGCAATTTTAGTGAGCTGCCAGATATTTCTCCACGACGTCGGAGCTGAGCCGCCCGCGGGAGTTTACGGCAATACTGTTCGCGGCTGCCCAGTCGCGTACGTCCTTGGGTGCGGGTCCGCCATTAGTAATTTGAGGCTGGCGGGTCCTGCCGGTCTTTCCGGTTTTGCGGGCACCGCCAATGTACTTCTTCAGGCTTTCGCGAAGCTGACGGGCGTTTCCGTCGGTGAGGTCGATCTCATACGCGACCCCGTCCAAAGAAAAGTTGACCGTGGTATCCGCATCAGAGCCATCCAGGTCATCGATTAGTCGCACTACGACTTTCTGAGCCAAATTTATTACCTTCTAGTTATCGGAAAGTGAACAACACCTCTAGGTGTTCCTTGCAATCATCCACCCGGTAGTGTCCCCCGCCTCGCCGTAAAACGATTGCAATCTCTAATCTACGGCACAAGCCCATTTGGGTCCCGCATTCAACATTTAAACTCTTGAGGGTTCTTTCGCTGCCGCCGTCCCTGCGGCTCCGGTAGAGGCTCGGCACGGGCAGGGCCTTGGGCAGCTTGAGCGGTGATGAAAGTGCGACAGATACTCTGTCCTAGGGGCCCTTATAGGCGTTCACCGAGGCCTATCAGGCCCAGCAGTGCCATTACTTTGCGGAGTTCGGGGCTCCCCAGGTCGAGGTCAGTGACTTGTATGTCGGTGATGCGGGAGCTGAGTTCGTTGTCCGTGTCACGTTCGTAGATCGCCCAGAGCAGTAAGTCGTCTCCATGGCGGGAGCGGAACCGGATGCCGTCGCAGAAGTCCGTACCGTCCGGGTACTTGAGGGTCCAGAGATATTGGGACACCTCTGGGTTAAAAGGCGTTGCTCTGCGCTTTTTAGCGCAGCGGCGTCGAAGTCCTTGAGGTTGTAGGCCAGCGCCCGGGCCTTGAACCGGGGGTGGAGCGCAAGGACTGTTTCGGCGGCGGTGATATCGATGAATCGTCCAGTGAGGTGGCCGACACGGCGACGCGGTGCGCAAGCCACTGGGCCAGGTCCAGTTCGCCAGGGGAAACGGTGGGATGGTCCTGCCTACCGTCGTCGTCCTCGACGATGTCCTCCATCTCCTGGAGCAGATACAGGTCCGGACGGTGCGGGCCAGGAATTCTACGAGGCAGGCGAGCAGGCTTTCCTCTGCGTAGACGGTGCGATACAGCCCGTGGTCGAGTGGATTCCACCGGCCGTTGAAGCGGCCGTCTGCTCCTACCCAGCGCCAGTCCGACCATTCCCAGGGCTGCGGCGGGAATCCGACGCGCCATACGCGCCGGTCCAGTTCAGCGAACTTCATCCGAGACGGGCGAAGGCGCGCGCAGCGGCGAGAACCTCGGGGCCGATCTGGTCCGGGTGCATCTCCCGGATCAGCCGGGCGGGGGAGCGGTCCTCGAGCTGCGGGTTCATGCCCTGGAACCAAGACTGCACGACACGGTGGCCGTTGCTTTCCGCGACGATACCGGCCACGTGGTAGGCCAACCGCAGCCGGGCCTCAGTCTCGGCCGGCATGTTGCGTGTACCCTCGGCCCACTGGCGCACGGCACGGGTCTCCTGGACCCCGCCTAGATAGGCAACGAGCTTAGCCCCGAGCATTTCGCGCAGCTCCGCGACCAGGGGGCCGATCTCGAGGTTGACCGAATCGCGGTACGCGCGTATTCCGGGTGACGCAGCCTGACTCATGTTTTGATCATTCCCCACAAGGGGCCCATTGACAAGCCATCCCAGCTCACAAACCGTCAAAATCACACCCTTAATCACACCCCGAATAGCGCCGCGAAGTTCTCCGGTGTGCCGCTCCTGGCTTTCTCACCCTGATACGGTGCGTGGCCCGATTCCACGTGCTGGCCGGGTACGGCTCCGAAATCGGAACGGCCGTCGACGGCCAGGACGGCCAGCGGGTCTTGGGGGATTAGGCTTCGCAGTCCCTGCAGTAAGCATGGGTACCCTGCTGTCGGGCGATCTGGGAGCGATGCCTGACAAGAAAGCACGAGTAGCAGGTGAATTCGTCGTCGGCCTGCGGGATGACCTGAACGCTGAGTTCCTCGGCGATGAACTCACCGCCGGGAATGCCGGCTCCGTCCAGGCCGTCGGTCTCATCCAGTTCCAAGGTCACGCTACGGGCGTCCGGCGCATTTGCGGTCTGCAACGCCTCCAGGGACTTGTCCTGGGACTCCTTGACGTCGGCACGCACCTCGTCATAATCGGTTGCCACTTGGTTAGATCTCTTTTCTCGGTAGTTGGATGAACGGGGTGCAACGTCCAGTTCTGCGCCGACATCCCCCCCTGAAAAGGGGACTGTAAGACTCAATGGCGGCACTATTCGCACACCAGGCTGAAACCTAAGGGACAGGGCAGCAGGCTCCGGGCTGCGTTCGAAGCCCTGCAAGTGTAAGGCGCAATAGTGAACCGTAAAAGCTCAGAGTTTCCTGATCCCGTCTCAAGTGAAGAATCACACAGACACAGGCAGTTCCAGACATTCGCGTCCGGGGACACCGATGTCGATGCACCGGAGAGCTGGCAAATTACTGCAGATCGAGGCTTACGTAGGCGCCGTTATCGGCGTGGGCGTCGAAGAGTGTGCACAGGTGGCGGAGCGAATCACGGACTCGCCACGACATGCGGACAGCGGCAGCACTTACGTTCTTCGTCCGCCGCTCTGGGGAGAAATCCGGGGCTTGTTCCTGCCGATCTACGGTGTGTCGTGAATCCGGTCGTCATAGTGAAAACACTCGAACTAATTGCCGAGGATGGACCTGAACAAGAAGACCTCACCAGCGTCTTCGCCTCAATCATGCCAGACACGAGCGAATCGCTCGACGGGGCCGAAGACACCGTCGACCTCCCTGTAGACCATGAGCCCGAAAGGTTCCGCAGCGATCTCGCTACGATCACAGCAGGAAACGTCGGGCCCGAGGGCTAAGTCCCAAGTCTCCGCAGAGCTCCATCTAACTCGGTGTCTCGAAACCGTCCGATCTCGAAACGCTAGGGTTTCGAGACGATCTGAAGCGGCGTTGGCGGCAACTTCGCCGGATGGTCTGCGGTGGGAGTGACTTGGCGGGCTCGGTCGGGACTCGCGGTTGTTCTTGGCGTGGACGTGTTTCCCGCTACGTGCGACGGCCCTTGTGCCCCGCCCTTACCCAATCATTGCGAAGCCAAGGGAGGCAAAAACACCGAAGGCTACACCCCACAAAATGATCGAGACTGTCTGCCAAGCGATGACGACGTTTCTGGATGCACCGAACGAGACCATCGCGGCCGAGGTAATCTGACTCGGCAAGATTGTCTGGCCCAGCAAACTAACTCCGGCAACGCCGTATTTGTCGAATCGCGAACGCAGCTTTTGCCGACGAGCAGACGGCTCTATGACCTCCCTGCCGCTGACCACTTTGGACCGTACTCGATGGGCGCCGAGGACGAAGATCAACATCGAGATCACGTTGCCAGCGATCGCGGCGGCGATGGCGACCACAGGGTTGATTCCGGCGAGAACACCGATAACCGATCCGAAATAAGACTCGATGAACGGAAGCGCTGCGGCGACCATCACTCCCAACCATTGCAGCACGGGCGGAAGTGATGAAGTGAAGTCCTGCAGCGCGTCGATCATGAATCATGCCTCTCCTATTGGTGCCAGGTGGCGCGACAATCTGGCGCACGGCTTCCTAGGAGCGGCAACCGGCGGCCAGCCACGGCAGCTAGCCTAGCTACGGCGGCTCAGCAGAAGATGCCTCGCAAGGATGATTTTCATCTGCCCCGAAAGCTGATGAAGGCTCCATGCACACGCGCCCGTAAGGTCGCAGCGCTCAGCATGGGACCGGTGGCTGTCCTGCTCCCCGGCGGCCTTGTCTGCAGGGCTCCCAGGCCGCATTTACGGCCAGCACCCGGAACTCGGGAAACTCCTGGAGCTCCGGCCAGATCACGTTGACCGACGATGACGCCGGCAGGGCCGGTTTTACCGTGGCAAACATCGTCCGGGCCAGACCGGTGAGCGCTGCATTGTGGTCACCAACGCGAGTGTGCCCGGTGAAGTGCGCTCGTACGTTCAGAACCTGGCCGAGTCGGCCGCCGACGGGTCGGACAGCACACCGGAGGACGCCTCAACGGGCGAGGAACAAAGACCTCCTGGTCCGGCGGACCCTGCTGCTGGCCGCCGGTGCGGCGCTGGTCTCTACCCTCGCCGTTCCACGCGAGACCGTGGCGGCCGCGTTCACTGCGTTCGATCGAGCACTCGATCTTGCAGATCGTTGATGAGGAGAATACGTACCGTTGCGAACACCGGATTCCGTCAGGTGCGTCCGGAGGTGGGGCTAACGGAAGCCCAGCCCCGCTGGAAGGGGGGCGGTACCGCTGGCTAGCGGGCGGCTTTGAATGCTGCGATGAAGAGGCCAGCGCATTCCCTGGCGTATTGGCCCACCGGGCGAACCTGCACGGGAAATGGGTACTCATTTCTGGCGGTGACTTTTATGTAGAGATCGGAAGTTATCGGATCCATCAGGAACAGGGGCTTCTCGGGAAGACCGGATGCTTCGGCGTCGGATGTTGCCCAGGGAAAGTCTCCTGGGCGGGCGAGCTGTGCACGCTCGCAGACTGCATCCGTAATCGATGCGTCAGTATCCTGCTCGGCGAGGATGAGTCTCCCGGCCCGGGTGATGCTGAAGTACACCGGGCCACGGGGAGAATAAACCCAGGTTTGTCGTCTGAGAAAGCCCCGCGTTTTTAGGGAGAAGGCGCCATCGGATACCGGAAATGAAGCGTCGGGCATCGCATCCAGGATCCCGGCCTTGGTGTACGAACCGATGATCCAGGAGCCGAGGTCGCGGAACAGTGGTGCGAGGACTGCCATGCGCCGCCGCAGTTCCAGGCGTTCTGCGGCCGAATCGTTCACGGTGTCTCCTTATCCTGCCCAGGCTGCCGGGCCCGGGCCGTTGCCTCGAGAGGGAATTCACAGATTTCCATGGATTTTGGATCGCTTGGCGGCTGCAAGGAAGACATTCCGTGGCAAAACCGCCGGTCGGCATCGGACTTGAGATCATTTTGGTTACTCCGTGACCGCTGGCTCAGCATGAGTGTCAATTGCTGAGGGTCGCCGCCGGACTCTTCGAGTGGGGCATTAGTTGAGAATCAGGAGAGCGCCGCCAGCAACGGAAAGGACAGCGCGCGTGAGATTGGCTCGGTTCCAGGACTTTTCGAACTCGGCCCAGCCGAGGTTCGAACGGGCTAGACGGTTGTTGAGTGGAACGTTGACGGTCATCGTCAACAGCCATCCCGTCAGGTAGCAGGCTGCCCCGAGGATGCTCGTAGCGGAGTCTTCAACCGGGTTGAGGACCTGCCGGGCAACTGTCCCGGCACAGGCCAAAGCGGTGCCGAAGAACAACACCATGAATGGCAATCGAACAGCCCGCTCGTTGATGGACACCATGGCCGCCCCGGCTTCACTGACGGGCCTCCGCCGCAGAGCGGGCATGACAGTGAAGGCAAAGGCCACGTAGAACCCGCCGACAATCGCAGAACCGATCCCGGCGATCGCCGAAAGCGTCACTTCGTTCTCCCCGCCACCACGCTGGGACCCTAGCGACGGGCGGTTGCCGCCTCATGAATGGGACGTGACCGAACGAAGCTGGCCTCTCATTGGAGAGGGAATTGGACTATCGCCACACCGGTCGTCCGACCGCTCCTGATTGGAAGCGACTACCTATGGCTGCATATAACAACGCCGTCAGGATGTGCACAGGGAACTGTCCAACAGAGCAGTACCCATCCTTTGTATGCGTTGTTATCGGCGTCATTCTTCGTGAACAACTGCATAGCGGCCGGAGCGCTGCGAGACGAAGGAATGGTTCGCCGTCGGTGGACGCTGCCGGGATTTTCGACTTCATGGCGTCGGACAGGCCGATCCTGCGATCAAGTATCACGGCAAGGTCTTGCACATCCTTTCTTCATTCGTCTTGGTGTGTGCGTATCTTCACCGCATTGGTTACCGCCGGCCACCAATGCGCCCCCGGGGGTTCACCCTAGACATCTAGACATGTACCTGTACGCGGGATGATCAACGGACAGGACGGATGACATGGCACTACATAAGGCTTCGCATCGGGTCGGAGCGGCACTTCTCGGAATCGCAGCACTGGGCACTTTGACCGCATGCGGCGGAGGATCTGAGGCGGCACAGGCACAATCAACGCTGCGCTTCGCGGTGACCGACCTCCAGGGAATGGAGGAACTGCAGCGGGAGTACGGTGCCTTCGAGACGGTGTTCGAAGAGAAGTCCGGACTCGATCTTGAATTCTTCGCGGTGACTGACCGGACGGCGGCTGCCGCGGCCCTTGCCACCGACGAGGTGGACATCGTCTTCACCGGCCCTGCAGAGTACGTGGTCATCCATGAGCGCACCGACGCGGAGCCGGTGGTGGCCATTCAGCGGCCCGGATACCGCTCGTGCCTCTACACCACTGCCGAGAGCGGCATCGGCAGCATCGACGAGCTTAAGGGTGCAAAGGTGGCCATGAGCGACGTCGGCTCGACCAGCGGCCACCTCGGCCCGTCGCAGATCTTTGTCGACGCCGGCCTCGATCCGATGAACGACCTCGACGTACTCACCGTCGGGGACACCGTTCATCATGCTCTCAAGCGCGGGGACGTATCGGCTGTAGGGATTGGCTGCCATGACTATGAAGAATTCATGGAGGCCGAGGACCCGGCGAACTATCCGATCTTGGAGGAAGGCGAACTGCTGCCGCCGGATCTGTTGATGGCGCGCAGTGGCCTCGACGACGCCATGGTGCAGACAGTTAAGGATACTTTCACCAATAATTTTGATGAGCTGCTCGCCGCGATGCTCGAAGGCAAGGACAACGCCAAGTACGGCGGCGCCAAGTTGATCGAGGTCACGGACACGGACTATGACGTGGTCCGCTCGATGTACCGGGCGATTGGCGCCGACGACTTCACTGAATTTGTGGGTGACTAACTTGTCCGCCGCAGTGGAGATTCAGGGACTGCAAATGCGGTATTCGAACGGGCACCAGGCGTTGGCCGGGGTGGACCTGCGAGTCGATTCCGGGCAGCTGGTGGCACTGGTGGGCGCCAACGGCGCGGGCAAATCCACCCTGCTGCGGTGCCTGATCCGGCTGCAGGAACCGACAGCCGGCCAGGCCCGCATCGGCGGTGCCGAAGTGACCGGCGTCGGCGGCCGCGCCTTGCGCCGGATCCGTCGGGACGTGGGCTTCGTCTTCCAGCGGTTCAACCTGGTGGATCGGCTCAGCGCGTTCCGCAACGTGGTCAACGGGGCAGTGGCCCGGGAAGGCACCCGGTGCGTGGTCCCGGCGCTGGTGCCGTCAGAGGTTCGCCTGGAGGCAATGGAATGCCTGGCGCGGGTGGGACTCGCCGATCTGGCTGACCGCAGGGTGGACCGGCTCAGCGGCGGCCAGCAGCAGCGTGTAGCCATCGCCCGCTCCCTCATGCAGCGGCCCAAACTGATCCTCGCCGATGAGCCGGTGGCCAGTTTGGACCCGGTCGCCGGTCAAGGCGTGATGGAACTGCTACGCGACGTCGCCACCGAACGAGGAATCACCGTGATCGCCGCACTGCATCAAGTCGAATTTGCCTTGGAACATACCGAACGGATCATCGGCCTGAAGGCCGGCCGGATTGTCCTGGACCAGGCGGCGTCGTTGACCAGCGCCGGTGATTTGGCCGAATTCTATGGGGCCGGACTCGAGCACGAACGGAAACTGGAGAAAGCCAGCTGATGGCCGTACAGACCAACAAAACGGGCACGGCGCACGACCGCATGCCGCAGGATATGCCGGCCCCGCCGGCACGCTACCGCCGGCCCAGTGCGTTCACCTTTGCGGTCTTGCTGGCTGCCGCGGCGTTCCTTATCCACGGCTGGAGCCAGGGTGCGGCCGTCAGTCTGGCGGATCTGGTGACCGGCGCGGGCCGGTTCGGGGAGTTCCTCACCGATGCCTTCCCCCCGGATCTTAAGCGCGCCGGGCCGATCCTGCACTCACTGCTGGTCACCTTTGAGATGGCACTTCTGGGGACCCTTATCGGCGTCGCACTCAGTGTCCCGCTGGCCATCACAGCGGCACGCAACACCACACCGCACCGCCTCTTCTACATCGTGAGTCGGGGCTTCATCTCGGTCTGCCGCACCATTCCTGATCTTGTCTGGGCGCTGATCTTCGTCATCGCAGTCGGCCTCGGGCCACAGGCAGGGGTACTCGCCATCGCGGTGGACGTGATGGGCTTCTGCGGCCGGTTCTTCGCCGACGCGATCGAGGAAATGGACGACGGTGTGCTGGAGGGCATGCGCTCCAGCGGTGCCCCGGAACGTGCCGTCATCCTGGGCACGGTGCTGCCGACATGCCTTCCGTCCTTTGTGGGCACCTCCATGTTCGCCCTGGAACAGGCCACCCGTTCCTCGGTAGTACTGGGGCTGGTAGGCGCCGGCGGGATCGGCATCGAACTGTCGGTCTCAATGGCCCTGCTGCGCTACGACGAGGCACTGACCATCATTCTGGCGATCTTCATCGTCGTACTTGGCGTGGAGCGGCTTTCGGCAGCGCTGCGCCGACGCATCCTCGGAGGGAAGGCATGAACCATCCTGCCCATCTGATCAACCGCCACTCCGGCATTCCGCTCTATAAGCAGATTGCGGGACACCTGGAAACTGAACTGGACCACGCCTACGCGCCGGGCGACCGGCTGCCGGTCGAAGCGGAACTGGCGCAGCGATATGACGTGAACCGCCTGACCGTGCGACAGGCCATTGCCGAAATGGTGCGACGGGGCCTGGTAGAGACGGTCCAGGGCAAGGGCACCTTTGTCGCGACACCGGTCATTCGCTATGACATTGCTGCCGGCCGGGACGCAAGCTTTACCCGGACAATGCGGGAACGCGGGCACCTGGTGGAGACCCGGCTGCTCAAGGTCCGAACCGACAATGATCCGGAGCTGCGCCGCGAATTGGACACCGGCTCCGAATTGCTGCGTACCGACATCTTGCGGTTGGTCGACGACCAGCCGTGGTCGGTGACCTCCACCTGGCTCGTTCCAGGGCGCTTTCCCGGCTTGGAACGGAAATGGACGGGTGCCTCTTCCTTGTACACCGTGTTGCTCGACGACTATGGCGTGCGGATGAAGCGCGCCAACCGTTCGTTCGCCGCGCTGCCCGCCGACGCGTCCGACGCCGAATGGCTCTTGCTGCCGGTGGCGGCACCGATACTTCAAGTCCGCGGACTGAACGTGGACGAAGCCGGGCGCCCCATAGCTGTCGTCGAACATCATTTCCGCGGTGACCGCCTGCAATTCACGATGGAGCTCCAATGAATCCGGAACAACGATTTGAGTCACTGGCTGTGGCCGGACTGGCCGAGCTCGAACGGCTCGCGGACCGCATCCTGGCCACCGGGGTCGAGGTCCGCGTGGTCGCCGGGCCGGAGGCGGCCAGCGCGCCGGTCCAATTTCCGGTGCCCGGGACGGCAGACACCACGGCAGTGCTGGGCCATGTGGCCCTGAGTACGTGCACGGTGGAACTGTCCGGCGTCCGCGGCGACGGTGTCCGCGACGGCCGGGACCTGACCGGGGCGGTGGCGGCGGCCGTGTGCGACGCCGAAGCAGAACGCGGTGGCCCGTTCGCCGGGGACGTGGACGCCCTTTGCGCGGCGGCACTGCACTGCCAGGTCGAAGACGCGAAGAACCGCGCCGGCTTGGTTGCCGCGACACGTCTGGGGGTGGGGCAGTGAAGTGGGATCCGATCCATGACAGCCGCCGGACCTTCCTGGCCTGCTTGCAGGCGCAGTGCGCTCCGGGCATTCCGGCCGGTCCGGTCCCGGCTCCCGGACTCTCGCACGACCCGGCGCTGGACACCGCCGCCGCAGTGTTGCTGTCGCTGCTCGACCCGGGGCTCACACTGGCACTCATCGGCCCGGAGGCCGGCACACTTTCCCCTTTGTACGACCTGACCGGCGCTGCGCCGGCTGATCCTGCCGAGGCTGACTTTGTGCTGATTAGCGGGGACCCGGGTCAAGTGCTCGGAACGGTGCGCTGCGGCGACCGCGCGCATCCCGAGACCGGCGCGACGGTCATCGTCACAGGTACAGCACGAGCTGGAGGCCAGGACGCGGCGTCTACTCCGGTGACGCTGGCTGGCCCCGGCATCGAAACCAGCATCCAGACCGTGCTGCCGCTGACCGGCCCGGTGTTGCGTTCCCTTGAGGCCGCAAATTCCGTCCCGCCAACGGGAATCGATCTGCTGCTGACAGGCGGCGGGGTGCTGACTGCCCTTCCGCGGACCACGCAGATCCAGATGGAGGCCGCATAACCATGTACGCAACGATGGAGGAAAGCGCCAGCATGGCCACGGCCCGGGCGCTGGCCGAACGGCACGGGACGCAGGGTATCGAAAGCGGCCAACTGCCCGTCCTGGAAGAACAGGTCTGTGCCGAGGCGGGGATCTGGGCGCCGGACGCTGCCCGCCGGGCGATTGCCCAAGCCGGCGGCGATGTCCCGCAGGCCGTTTCCCTGCTCAAGGTGTGGTCGGCAGCCCTGCCGCATCTTGAGTCCGTGCCCGTGCAGCGGGAGGACGTCCGACTCGTCCGCCGTCTCTCCTCCGCCTACGCCGAGATTCCGGGCGGCCAGTGGCTCGGATACGCCCCTGAACTGGCTTCCCGGATGCTCACGTGGGAGGAGACGGACGGCGTAGAGCAGGCCCTGCCCGGGGGCGGGGAGACGCCGGCCAGGGAAGAGGCCACTCCCGCCACCGGCGAGACGGCGGATGACGCGCCGTCGCGCGCGCAGACTCCCCGCGTGAGGACACTGTTGCGGGATGTTCCCGTCGCCGCCACGCAGGAGGACGGCAGCGGCCAGGACCCTGCGGTCAGCACGCCGGTGCCACCTTATGCCCGTGCCACCCGGCTCGGGGTGCTGGCCCGTGGGGAAACGGCCAGCCTCGTGGCCTTCGCGGCGTTGGTGCTCAGCCGACGCCGTGAAGCAGTGCTGTCGGAGATAAGCACTGCCGTCGCCGGGGTGCGGATCAGCCACCCGCGCACCGGTGCATTCTGCAAGGTGGCTGAGGTCCCCGTGGTCGAGGCCGAGGCCATCATCGACACCGAGGTGGAGGGCAGGGCCGGTTTCGCCGTGGGATGGGGGGCCTCATTGGGCACGATCGAACGACGGGCCATCTCCCTGGCCCTGCTGGACGGGGCGATGCAGGCGGACGCCGAGTTCAACGAGCCGTTGGCCTTTGACGAACAGACCCTGATCAGTGCCACGGACGGTTCGGCCAACAACGGGTTCGTCGAACATCTGCGGCTGCCGCACTACGCAAGCTTTGCCTCCTACGTCGCACAGGCGAAGGCCGGCTGGAAGGGAGAGACCGAATGACCACCGCCACGGTTGCGGAGCTGGCCGCCCAACACGGCCGCAATGAGGCCTACGCCTACCTGGATGAACGGACCAAGCGCAATGTCCGCCGCGCGCTGCTGAAGGCACTGGCGATTCCGGGCTGGCAGGTGCCCTTCGCCTCACGGGAAATGCCGGTGGCCCGGGGCTGGGGCAGCGGTGGACTGCAGGTCACGCTGTCCCTGGTGGGGCCGCAGGACGCCGTCAAGGTCATGGACCAGGGAGATGACGCCTCCGCCAATGCGAGTTCGATGCGCTCCCTGATCAGACGCACCGCCGGCTGCCGGGAGACGACTGCCACCAGCGAGGCCACCATCATCCAAAGCCGCCACCGTATCCCGGAGATTCCGTTGCGCGCCGACCAGTTGCTGGTGTTGCAGGTGCCGCACCCGGAGCCGCTGCGCCGCGTGGTGCCCAACGATGTCACGGCGCTGGGCCATCACGCGGACCGGGACTACACCCCGGCCTGGCTTGATTTGTACGACGATGAGGCACGCTTCGGCGGTCCCCGCACCGGCGCGGACTACCCGGTGATGGTCGAAGGCCAGACGTTGATGAGCCCAAGCCCGATCCCGCGCCATGACGTGCTGCGCCTAAGCCGGCGGCCGCATCCAATCCTGCTCGGTGCCGGACGCCGTGCCCGCGTCACCGCGCTGCCGCCCTACACGACGGTGGAACCGCTGGCCTTCGCCGATCGGCCCCTGGCCGCCGAACGGGCTGAAGAGCCTTGTGGCCGCTGCGGGTCAACCACGTCCTACCGGGTGCAGTCCGGTAGCCGCTACGAGCTGGGTGCCGCAGTGGGCGAAGGCCCTTGGCACTGCAGCGACACCGACGCCTGCCGGACCCGAAGGGAAAATCCATGAGCGTGACCATCTCCGCACCGGACGCCGTGCGCGTTCCGCTGCTACCGCCGCCGCCGCTGCTTGCCGTCAACGGATTGTCCCGCAGCTTCGGCCCGGGCTGCCCCCGGTGTGAGCAACTGACCGGCGACGCCGCCGGCACCAGCCGGTGCGCCGCGTGCGGAACGGTGATAGCCGTCCACGAGGTCTCCTTTGAGGTTGGCGCCGGGGAAGTGATCGGCATCGTCGGTGAATCCGGCTCGGGCAAAACCACGCTGCTGCGTTCGCTGCATCTGGACGCCGTCCCTGGCGCCGGCTCCATGCGGGTGGCCGGGTACGGGGACCTCTTCACATCCTCAACCCCGCGGACGGAACTGCGCCGTTCCGCCGTCGTCATGGTGCACCAAAATGCCCTCGCCGCGGGACTTTCTCCGGGGCTGGCCGCCGAATCCAATGTGGCCGAGCGGCTGCTCAGCACCGGCTGCCGGAACTTCACCGACGCCCGCGGGCAGGTGTCCGGGCTGTTGGAAGAACTGGGCATCCACCCCTCCCGGCATGCGGACCCGCTCGGAACGTTCTCCGGCGGCATGCAACAGCGGGTGCAGCTGGCCCGTGCTTTGGTCAGCCCGCCCCGGGTCTTGCTGCTGGATGAACCGACCACTGGCCTGGATCCATCCGTTCAGGCGGACCTGCTGGAAACCGTCCAACGCGTAACGGACAAGCTGGGATCGGCCACCGTGGTGGTCTCGCACGACCTGGACGTGGTGCGGATCCTGGCCTCACGGGTGTTGGTGCTGCACTACGGCCGCGTTGTGGAGCACGGGATACCGGAGCAGGTCCTCGACGACCCGCAGCACCCCTACACCCAGCTGCTCGTGGCTAGCAGGCTGCGATGAGCGCCGTCCTGACCGCGACGGCGGTTTCGAAGAGCTTCGCTGCCAACCCAAGAGTCCTCGACCGGGTGGACCTGACCGCCCACCCGGGCGACTTCCTGGCGGTGGCAGGGCAGCCGGAGTCCGGCCGCACCACCTTCTTGCGTTGCCTGGCCGGAGGGTACCGCCCTGGCAGCGGCACCGTGGTGCTAAACACGCCCAATGCCGGAACTGTCGACTTGGCGACCGCCGGCGCCCGGACCCTGGCCTGGATCAGGGAACACCACCTGCGGTCTTTTGACGGCCCGCTGGCAGCACCACCCAGCCAGGACGCGGCCGCGGCCGTGGCACGGGCGGCCCGGGTGGAGCGGTCCCGGGCAACGGCGGCGCTGGACCGGCTGGGTTTGGCCCGCCATGCCGACGTGCCGCTGGGCCGGCTCCGTCAGGGGGTGCGGCGAGCAGTGGCACTGGCCGCGTCACTGTCGGCCTCTGCCCCCATCCTGCTGCTGGACGAGCCGGACACTGCAGCAGATCCAGGCCTGGTCTTGGACTGGCTCGATGAATTGCGCGAGAACGGCACGGCAGTGATTGCAGCCGTCGGACCGGCCAGTCCGCTTATCGCGTCCGCATCCGCGGCCGCTTACTTACACGAAGGGAAAGCCCAATGGACCAGACAATAATCGATAACGTCACACTGGTGCCGGGCAACGGGGCGGAACCGCTGCGCGGCGCCACCGTGGTGCTGGACGCCGACGGGGTGGTGAGTGAGATCGCTGCCGGCAAGGCGGCAGGGTCGCCGGACGCCGAGCGGTTCCTGGTGCCGGCAGGCGTGGACCTGCATCTTGACAACCTCACCGAACGACGGCGGCCGCGGGCCACCGTGCGCCTGGATCAGGCGGCAGTGCTATCGGTCTTGGACGCCGAATGCGCGGCCGCGGGCATCGGCACTGTATGCATCGCCGCCCGCTGCGAAGACGCACCCGGCAAGGGAGTCATGGTCGAAGACGCTGTCGAGCTGGCCGCCGTGGTGGAGGCCTTGGCCCCGTCGTTGTCCTGCGACTGGCGCATCCATGCGCGCGTCGAAGTCACTGATGACGCCGCCATCGACTCCCTGCGTGCCATCCTTCAGGTGTCCTCCCGGGTTGCCGTCGTCTCCGTGATGGAGCATTCGATTGAGCGCAGCCGATTCGCCTCGGCCGCCGAACACCGCGCGTTCTACGCCGCCGACTGGGGTCTGCCCTTGGAGGAAGTGGACCGAATCCTCGCGGAAAAGGCTGACGGCGGCGAGGACCGGGAAGCCCGCCGCCAGGAGGTCGCCGCACTCAGCCGGGCAGCAGGCATCGTTCTGGCCAGTCATGACGACCGTTCCCCGGAAGACGTCGAGGCCGCCTACGCCCTCGGCGCCCGGATCGCCGAATTTCCACTGACCATGGCCGCGGCACTGCGCGCCCGAGAGCTGGGCATGGCCACCGTTCTGGGCTCGCCCAACGCAGTCCGCGGTAAGTCGACGTCACCGGGCAACCTCCTGGTGGCCGAGGCGGTGGCGAACGGTGCCTGTGAAGTTCTGTGTTCGGACTACCTGCCGCTGGCCCTCCAATCCGCGCCGCACGCCCTGGTTCAGGCGGGAGCGGCAAGCCTTGCTGCGGCGGTGGATCTGGTGTCGACAGCCCCTGCGGCGGCCATTGGCCTTCCCAGCCCCGCCATTGAGATCGGCAAACCCCTGACCGCGGCCCTCGGCATTGTCGCGGGAACAACGTTCATGGGTTCGGCGCTGTGGCGGGACGGCCGGCAGACCTTCGCCCGCACCCCGGCTACCGCCCGCCTGCTCACACCTTCCGGCGCATGAGCTCCGGCGCGCATCCGGTCCTGGCTGCTGCAGCGGACGCCGCGTCGGCTGCCTACCGCGATGTCCGGTCCAAGCACAGCCGCGAGGAGCTGGCCGAAACCGTCTTTGACGGGGCGGACGGCACACCGTCGATGTTCGTAGACGTCGTGGTGGAGCAAGCGATCATCGAGGCCGCTACCTCGCTGGGAGTCAACGTTTTGTCGGAAGAGCGTGGCTGGGTGGACGTCGGTTCGGCCGTGACCCTGGTCGTCGACCCGGTAGACGGCTCCGCCAATGCAGCGGCCGGTGTGCCGCTGTCCTGCTTCAGCGCGGCGCTGGCAGTGGACGGCCGGTTCACGGAAGCCTTGACCAGCTGGCTGCACACGGACGAGCGCTGGTGGGCTTCCTCTACGTCCTCCGCCTACCGCACCAGCGGTAGGCGGGAGATCAACGGTGCCGCGGTCTCGTTGCTGCGCCCGCACGCCCGCAACCAGGCGGCATGGGGGAGGGTGGCCGGCGCGGCGGCGCGTGTCCGGGTGCTCGGGTGCAGCACCCTGGACGCAGTGTTCGTGGCCACCGGCGCCAGTGACGCCTTCGTGGATGCCGGCAGCGACACGCATCGGCTGATGGACCTGGCTGCAGCGGCCGTGTTGGTGCCGGCATCGGGGGGAGCGATGGTGGATGCCTTCGGACGGCCCTTCGAATTTGATCCGGACCTGACCAGACGCTGGAGCGGCGTGGTAGCGGCAACACCGGAACTTGCCGAGACCTTGTGCGAGCTGATTAGTGGGGGCATCGATCCCGCAGCGGAGGAATAAGCGCAGTGAGCACCCGGGACCTGGCGGCTGGGCAGCGCAACCGGGCTGGTCAGCGGAGCAGTCGTCGACAGGCTCCCGCGCAGCACGCCGGCAACGGCGCTGGACACCGGCTCCGCCGCCGTGATTACCGCGGCTGGCACATGGTCTGGGCGCTGTCGGCGACCGAGACGGTAGCGTTCGGTGCGCTGTATTACTCATTCGCGGTCTTTCTCGTGCCGATGAGGGATGCCTTTGACGCCTCCCCTGCGGCCCTAACCGGCGCCTTTTCAGTGGCGCTGGCGGTGAGCGGACTGGCAGCTCCGCTCGTCGGCCGCTGGCTCGATCGATATGGTGCCCGTGTGGTCATGACCGTCGGATCGGCGGCGGCCACGATCGCTCTGGTCGCATGGTCCGCGGCGAATAACCTGCCGCAGCTATATCTGGCCTTCATCCTCATGGGACTCGCGTGGGCCGGCGTGCAGTACGAGCCCGCCTTCGCTCTGATCAATCGATGGTTTGACCGTGACCGGCAAAGCGCGCTCCTGACATTGACCATGGTCGGGGGACTGGCCTCGGTGATCTTTGTGCCGCTTTCTCAGCTCCTGATCAGCATCCTGGGCTGGCGTGAAGCGCTGCTGGTCCTGGCAGCGGTGGCCGCCCTGTGCGGCGTCGTGCACTTGGCAGTGCTGCGCGCCGCACCGGCCTCTGTAGGTCTTGCCGTGGACGGTGCACCACGGGACGCAGCCCCGGTTGAAACCCCGCCGTGCCGGCATACACAGCGCGGGCCGTCCCCAGAAGGGCGTGGGCGTTTAGGTGAGCCCGCGGCCGGAGTCGGGAGTTCGTGGCGGCTGCCGCAAGTGCGCTGGCTGACGCTGGCCACCGTCGCAGAAACCGCCGCAGTGACCATCATCGCCGTGCACCTGGTCTCCTACCTGCAGGACTCCGGGTCCGGACCCGGCACCGCCGCCGCGGCGGCCGGGAGCCTGGGAATCATGTCCATCGCCGGCCGGATTTTCCTGACCCGGGCAGCCGCCCGTTGGTCACTGGCACGGGTGACCGCTGGCATCGTGGGCGCTCAGGCCCTCGGCGTCGCGGCGCTGCATGCATTGCCGCGGCCGGCCGACATCGTTGTTTTTGTCGTGGTCTTCGGCGCCGGGTTCGGCGTCATGACTCTGGCCCGGGCGGCCCTGCTGGGGCGCTATGTACCTGGACAAGTCTTTGGCCGGGTATCCGGCAGGCAGGCCCTCGTGGTTAACGCCGGTCGTGTCGCGGCTCCTGTGGCAGCGGGGGCCTCGATCACCTGGACCGGTGACTATGCTGTGCTGCTCATCAGCGTAGCCTTATGCACGCTCGCGGCGGCCGTAGCGCTTTGGCGATCCGATATGGCTTTCAGAGGACGCGATTCGAGTTCAATCAGCAACGTTCATGAAGGCTCCACCACCAGTTAATTTTCGACCGGATAGATCTCGGATGTCATTGGTTCTCTTCTGAGCGGGAACGTGCCTCGTTTCACTCCCGGGCGGCTGCTCATAAAAAGGCTCCAGTAGATGTGAGCGGCCCTATCTCCCCTTTGATCATCAGCAGACAGGGGAACTCGTAACAAGGCAGGCGCGCCGTTATCGGCGTTTGGACTGCGCGCTGGGAGGGATGAACCGTAGTCGGGCTACGCATTGGTGCGCTCCTGGCAGTCCAAATTGGAGGCCGCGGTCGATCGACGACGCTTACCGCAGGACTATAAGTGCAAGCCTTGTGCTCCTCTCTCTCATGCAGGCCCCTGCTGTTCTGGTGCCTGCCGATGTTCCCGTTCAGCCGCTGTTCGGGAGCTCGAGGTTTTGCCGCTCGATGAAGTCGGCCATGCCCGGTACGGTGAAGGCGACCTGCCCGTATTCGGGTGAATAGATCAGCCCCTTGGCAACGAGCTCGGCGCGGAGCTTGCCCAGGCTGGTGGCCTTGCGTGCGAGCCGGTCAGCGATCTCGCCTGTGCCGGAGGGGCCTTCGCCGTCTTTGGCCATCGCGTTCATGTAGTCACGTTCCCTCGGTGTTGCGCGGTCCCACCGGGAAGGAAAGAAACCGGCGTCCAGGCGTCGGAGCCCAGCTGCGACGGCCGCTTCTGCATCTTCGCCGGTGAATGGTGTATCGATGGCTACTTCCCAGAGTGCGCTGCCGAATTCCTGGATGAAGTATGGGTAGTGGCCGGATGCTTTGAGGAGGCGTTCAAGGGCAGATGGTTCGAACTTTCCGCCGACTCTTCCTGCCGGGACGGTGAAGGATTCTTCTGCGTCGTTGCGCGCGAGCTTTCCGATTGGTCGGTACTGAAAGAGCCTTTCGGCGTAGCTCCGGGCCTCGGCCAGACGTCCGGGAAGGTTTGGCAGCCCGGCGCCCACAACGAAGAACGGCAGTTCGCGTTGGCCGGCGTAGTGCTGGGCCGTAACGAACGCGGAGAGCGTCTCATCGTCGAGGTCCTGCATCTCGTCGATGAAGACGGCTACCCCCTTGCGCAGGGAGCGCATGGCCGCACCGACGTCATCGACCAAGTCCCGCAGATCGATGTCCAGGGAGCCGCTTGCCCCGCGCATGGGATCCCTTTCAACCCCAAGGGAAATGCCCGTAATGCCGATCCCGGCACTAAAGGAGCTGACAGTGCGCAGGAACTGTAGAACGGGTTCCTTGCCCTTCAGCGCGGAGAAACGGCGGGAGGCAATTTGCAGTTCCCGTGCGAAGTCCTTCCGGAACTCCTGGGTGCCGGCCTTGCCCGGGCGTCCCTCCAGACGGATGGTCAGCCAGTTGTGGTTCTCGGCAATGCCCCGCAGGCGGTTCAAGAGCACCGTTTTTCCTACACCGCGCAGGCCGGTAAGCACCATCGATCGGGCAGGACGTGAGAGTTCGGTGCGTGCGACGACCAGATCAAAGGCCTCGATCTCGCCTTCGCGGCCGGCAAGAAAGGGCGGCTGGAGTCCCGAGCCGGGGCTGTAGGGGTTCAAAGCTGCTTCCACGGTCCTAAGTCTATGACAACTTATCCGCAATTATTCTCTAATCCGCATAAGGCGGCATAACTTTCCATAATCTTTCAACTAAGAACCGTGTCCAAGGCGGAGAAGCGTCGGTGCCGGCCGGTACTTTGAAGGCGTCCAGCCACGAGGGCGGACACTACAAGGAGGCAATTATGCGTGTAGGCCCGTACCACTCCAAGAACCCGAGCGATCCCGACGTCCACCATGTTCACAGCAACTGCGCCAACGGGCAACAGATCCCGTCCTACAACCGTCTTTCCGGTACCGGAGGTCACCCGCTCTGCGGGAACTGCAAGAAGATGTAGCCCGCTCACACAGACTGTGACAGGAGAGGAGGTGAGGATAATGGGAAAGAGTTCCAAGCCTTCGAAGGCCGCTCTGTCCAAGGCCGGCAAGACCTTGGCTTCCGACTCCACGAGCAAGACGGCAAAGTCCAAGGCAGGTTCCACACTCGGCAAGGGCTGAGCCCTTCTGATGGTGTGGGACGACTCCGATCAGGAGCAGTCCCACACCTGGCAAAAGGGCGCCCAGCAGGTGTCCAAGAACCAGCGCGAGGCGTTCGCCAACGACCCGCTGAAACTAATGACCGCTGACGGCTCCACCAACGGCCAGAAGTCTGATTCGGATGCTGCCTCGTGGCTGCCGCAAAGCAACGTGTTCCGCTGTAAGTGCGTGACGCTGCAGGCCGCGGTAAAGGCCAAGTACAACTTCTCGATGACGCAGGCCGAGCACGTCGCCATCACCCCCGTGTTCTCCTCCTGCCCGGACCAGCCGGTCCCTGCCGACAGCGGGGGAGAGACAGCGCCGGTCGCCACCAAGGAAGCTCGGCCAAGCATAGCCTCAAGGAATCAGCGCCGAAGCAGGCTCCGGGACAGCAGACACGGGCCGTTCCGAGCGAGGCGATCGTCGAGTACGCGAACTGCGCCGACGTCGAGGCCAACGGTGCGGCACTGATCCGTGTTGGCGACCTCGGGTGGCATCCCCGGTTCGACGCAGAGGTGACGGTGCCGGCTGCGAGAGCTAGCACCGCAGGGCAGGTAGCATCGCCATCAGCAGTTTTAGTCAGGGGGAGCATGAACGAGGGTTCGACAGATGGCGCAGCCGGACGGCGTGGTGCCAGGATAGCCGCCGGCGTTGCCGCAGTCGGCCTGTTTGTGTGGGCGACGCTCACGTCGCTGGCTGGCATTTTCGCGCTCGCCCCGGAACCGGGTGACCCGCTAACCCTGGTACTGAGCGCCCTGCTGACGGCCGGACTGCTGGCCCTCCCCGCCGGGATCATCGTCTTTGCTGCCGCCCGCTGGCGGCCGGGACTGACCATGCTGGTGACGCACGGGGTCTTCACTCTCGCCGTCACCGCCGTCTTCTACGTCATGGTGGCCCCGGGCCTGTGGGGTGCCGTCGGGATGGCCTTGTCGGCCGCCGTGCTCGCCCTTGGTTTGGCAGCACGAGGTCCCGCCCGGACAGCCCTGGCTGCAGACTAGGCGAAGGATTCCGGCGCGACGGGCCCCTCGTCGATGGCTTCCTCTCTGAGGTTTGGGCGGGGAACCGGCTTCACTCAGCTCCGCATATGGAATGGAAAGCTGCCGGGACCACCTGGCCACGAGGGCGGCGGGAATGAGAAGGCTGCCGAACAGGGCCGCATCGTCATGAGCCGGGATAGCTCGAACAAGGAACACCCCGGCAGCCGAGCCGCGATCAGCGCCGCGCTGGCTGGACTGGACCAGGCGCGGGAGGCCATGGCCTGGATGGAAACCATGGCCACGGTAGATGGGGATTATCCGGTGCTCAAGGGCTAAGTGGGCACCGGGCACCCCGCCTGGGTTTGGCCGCCGGCTCCCATCATGGGGGAGAGGTACGACAACGTGGACCCGGGTTATACCCAGTGGGGACAGCTTTGAGCTGTGCGGAGGGCTCCACCTGCCCGCCAATGGGCATAACCCGGGCACCTAAAAGCCCTGAGTCTTCGCTGCGCTACGCCCTGGTGGGCGTCCGCTGGCGCGGCCGGCTGTTGGGTCCAGTGCTGGCTCCGCAGAGCTCCGCCGTCCCTGGCCCTGTTGTGTCTACGACGTTTTCTGGTTGCTGTCCTTCGGATTCTAGGCGTCCGCTCCACCCCGTCTAGCCCCTCCTTTGTCGGGGCCTGCGCCCCGGAAATTCCTCTCCGGCGCTCGTTCCTCCCTTATTTCCTCCGAGGATTTTCCCGGCCTTGCCCTACGGGTAGGCGGGCCTCCGTCGGCCGCCGAGCAAGCAAGCTTGCCAGCAACCAAAAAACAACGGGGGGAGCGGGGAAGCTGGCCGGTCACCATTGGCCGCCCCGCCCACCACATTCCTCTGCAAAGGAGTAGCACCATGAACGCCATCACCATCGAGACGGTAACCACCGCCGATACCGGCGAGGTCATCACCGACGCCCCGGTTCTGCGCGACTACCACGCCGACGGCGGGTACGAGTGGATGGACCTCATCGCCGAACACGGCTGGACCGTGATTCCCAGTTGGGGGAGTGAGGGCTGGGATCTTGGCCAGTGGCCCTACGTCATGGTCGCTGCCATCCGCACCGCCGACTCCATTGGCAACCTGTTCGGCGTCGCCACCTACTGCGAGGGCGACGTGGAAACCACCTACTACCGGACCAAGGCCCGGCAGTGGGACGCGATCACCGAGCAGGCATTCTTCCACTGGAAGAACGGGCAGGCCCACGGACCGGCAGACCTGCCCGAAGCCGCCGCGGAACTGCCCGGCCGGTACCGGATGCCCTACACCGTCTACGCCGCCTAACCAGCGCCGATGGTGGCCGGACCGCTCAGCTCCGGCCACCAGCCCGTCCCGGCGAAAGTTCGGGCGGGCCGCCGCACGGTGCAGCTGCCGCCGTGGTCGCCGGCGGTGGCCCGCCATCCGAAAAGTCCGACGCTCATCACCTTGCCGCCCCGGACCCGCCCCGGGCCCTGGCCGGCACCGGGGAAAGTCCAACAGGCTGCTGGACAAAGAGGGTGCTCGCAGGGCTCGCACTGATTCGGGCGTCCGCTGGCGCGGCCGGCTGTTGGGTCAGTGCCGGCTCCGCAGAGCTCCGCCGCCCCTGGCCCTGGTGTGTCTACGACGTTTTTTGGCTGCTGTCCTTCGGATCGTACGTGCCCGCTCCACCCCGTCTAGCCCCTCCTTCGTCGGGGCCTGCAGGGGCGTGAATTTCCTTCCGGCGCTCGTGCCTCGCTTATTTCCTCCAAGAATTTCCCACCCTTTGCCCTTGCGGGTAGACGGGCCTGCGTCGGGCACAGCTCCGCAAGCTCCGCCAGCAGCCAAAAACAACGGGGGGAGAGGGGAAGCTGGCCGGTCACCACTGGTCGCCCCACCCACCAAAATCCTCTGCAAAAGGACAAAACCATGAACACCACACCCAC